>CAZFKF010000028.1:0-13921 GCA_964518805.1 uncultured Planctomycetaceae bacterium
TTCTACCCGTTCTGTGGTTGGTATAACACTCACCTAATAGTGTCATACATTGCCGCACGGAGTCGCTCGGCACAACGGCCGCCAAGCGATCCAAGCCCATTCCCCACCCCCACAATGTACGTGTTGGTCAACAAACTAGCTGCATCAGTGTTGATAACTGACTGCTCGGTCATTATTCTTGAATAGGGTGCAGGTTGGGAAAGGAGCAGAGCATGCCCAGGCTCACCGAGATCCGAAGACGGGCCCTGGATGGAATGATGAAGGAGGCGATCTTTGAGGCCACGATCGCCGTCCTGTCCGAGCACGGGCTGGAAGGGATGACCATGGATCGCGTGGCCTCGGCAGCCGGCGTGGCCAAGGGGAGCGTTTACAACTACTTTGACAGCAAGAAGGAACTGCTGGAGTTTGTCCACACGAAGCTCTTCGAACCTCTCCACGAGGAACTCGCGGAAACGCTGGCCACGGATCGGCCGGCGATCGAGAAGCTCTCGGCGCACGTCCGCTACCTGGTCGATCACATTGCCAGACACCTGCAGGTGTACAAGCTGCTCTTCGACGATGACGCGGTCGTGGGGCTCCTCCAGTCGTCCCAACGGAGCGCCCACGAGGCCAGCAGCCAACGCCTGGCCGAGCTCTTTCGCCAAGGCATCGCGGAGGGCGTGTTTCGCCCCGCCGATCCGGTTGCGCTGGCGCTGGTGTATATGGGCCTCTGCAAGGGCGTTTTCGACAGCAAGCCCGACCTGACCGAACCTGACCAGCGAGAGCGTGTCCACCAGATGATCGTGGGCACACTCGTGAATGGCATTACGACCGAACAGGGCCGCACCGGCTGAATGCGGCGAGCGTAACGGAACAGATTGAAGGCCGCCACGCTTCTGGGGCGTCTGGCAGGGTGGGGCGGACTTTGAGTACGGGAGCATATCGATGAGTCGAAATCCTCGGAAGCCGTTGGTTACAGCGATTCTGGCCGGCAGTCTCTGCCTGGCGGGCTGCAATGGCCAACAGCAAGCCCCCACGCCTCCTCCTCCAGAAGTCGCCGTGGTCACGGTCCAACCGCAGCCGGTGGTGCTGACCTCGGAGTTGCCGGGCCGGACCGCAGGCTACCTCGTCGCGGAGATCCGGCCGCAAGTCAACGGCCTGATCCAGAAGCGGCTCTTCGCCGAAGGCTCGGACGTGAAAGCCGGCCAGGCGCTCTACCAGATCGATCCGGCTCCCTTCCAAGCCGCGCTCGATAGCGCCGTGGCGAGTATCGCCGTCGCGAAGCAGCAGGCCGAAAAGGCGCGGGCCGCGTTGGCGGCGAGTATTGCCGACCTGAAGCGGCATCAGGCAAATCTCACGCTCGCCAAGACGAACCGCCAGCGGTTCGACCGGCTGCTCAAGGACAAGGCGATTGCCCCTATGGACCACGATCAGGCGGTCACCACGGTCGACGTGGCCGAAGCGGCGCTGCGGACGGCCGAGGCGCAGGTCGAGAGCGACCGCAAATCGGTCGACGCAGCCGAGGCCTCCATCAAGCAAGCGGAGGCGGCGATGGAGACCGCCCGAATCAATCTCGGCTACACCAAGATCACCGCCCCGATTTCCGGGCGCATCGGCCGGTCCGAGATTACCGAAGGCGCGATCGCGACCGCGTATCAGGCCAAGCCGCTGGCTACGATCCAGCAATTCGACCCCATTTACGTGGACGTGCCGCAGTCGACTGTGGAACTGAATCGCTTGAGACGCAGCCTGGCCAACGGCCGTCTCAAGAACAACGGTGAGGACAAGGTCAAGATCGTCCTCGAAGACGGCACGGCGTATCCTCAGGAAGGTACGCTGAAGTTTCGCGACGTGACCGTGGATCCGACCACCGGCTCGGTCATTTTGCGGATCGTCGTGCCGAATCCCAACGCCACGCTCCTTCCCGGGATGTTCGTCCGGGCAATGATCGACGAGGGGGTCAACGAGCGGGCGATTCTGGTGCCCCAGCAGGCCGTCTCGCGCGATCCCAAAGGCAATCCGCTCGCCCTGGTCGTCGACGCCGAAGACAAGGTCCAGCAGCGCGGGCTGGCGACCGAACGCGCGGTGGGCGACCAATGGCTCGTTGCCTCGGGCCTGGCCCAAGGCGATCGTGTGATCGTCGAGGGTATGCAGAAGGCACGCCCCGGAATGTCCGTGAAGGTGGTTCCGTTCGAGGCGGGCAAGGCTGCGGCGGCGAAGCCCGAGGACACGGCTCAAGCGGTTGCTCCAACGCAGCGACAGTAGCAGCCGAGGGAGAATCGCCGCCGAGCGATATTTGGGGCTTAGGTCTTTGGCCTTCGGCCTTAGATTTCACGAACAAGGTCCCTACCCCAAACCCATAGACCTAAGCCTTACAGCCGCAACCTGGCTGCGTGTGGCACTTGAACCAATAGAGACGCACGATGCTATCCAGATTCTTCCTCGACCGGCCGGTGTTTGCCTGGGTGATCGCCATCATCATGATGGTGCTGGGCGGGCTGGCGATCTACAACTTGCCCATCTCCCAGTACCCGCCGATCGCCCCGCCGTCGATCGCCATCGACACGTACTACCCCGGGGCCTCGGCCGAGACGGTAGAAAACAGCATCACCCAGATCATCGAGCAGAAGATGACCGGGTTCGACGACATGCTCTACCTCTCCGGCACGAGCGATTCGGCCGGTGCAAGCCGCATCGAGTTGACCTTCAAGCCGGGGACCGACCCGGACCTGGCCTGGGCCAAGGTGCAGAACAAGCTCCAGCTCGCCATGCCGGCTTTGCCGGAAGTGGTGCAGCGTTCCGGGGTCATGGTGAGCAAGTCCACGCGGAACTTCCTGGTCATCGTGAGCCTGGTCTCCGAAGACGGCAGCATGGACGGCAACGACCTTCGCGACTACGCCCAGTCGAACCTGGAGAAGGTTCTGGCGCGGGTTCCGGGCGTGGGCGAGGTGACCAGCTTCGGCACGCAGTACGCCATGCGCGTCTGGCTCAACCCGAACAAGCTCACCGATTACCAACTGACCATCGAAGATGTGATCGCGGCGCTGCGGGCCTACAACGTGGAGGTCTCCGCGGGACAGTTCGGCGGGATTCCGGCCGTGGACGGACAACGTCTGAACGCGTCGATCGTGGTGCAGAATCTGCTGCGCACTCCCGAGGAGTTCGGCGCCATTCCCGTTCGCACCAATCCCGACGGCTCCGTGGTCCGCGTCAAGGACGTGGGGCGGACCGAGTTGGGGACCGAGTCGTACGACATCCAGCCCGATTTCAACGGCAAGCCGTGCGCCGGCATGGCCATCCGGCAGGCCCCCGGCGCCAACGCCCTGAACACCGCCAACGCGGTCAAGGCCAAGTTGGAGGAGATGAGCCACTACTTTCCGGCCGGGATGAAAGTGGTTTACCCCTACGACACCACGCCCTTCGTGCGCGTGGCCATCGAGGAGGTGGTCAAGACCCTCTTCGAGGCCGTCCTGTTGGTCTTCCTGGTGATGTGGCTGTTCATGGGGAACATCCGTGCCACGCTGATTCCCACCATCGCCGTGCCGGTCGTCCTCCTGGGGACGTTCGCCACGCTGGGAGCGTTCGGATTTTCCATCAACATGCTGACCATGTTCGCCATGGTGCTGGCCATCGGCCTTTTGGTCGACGACGCCATCGTGGTGGTGGAAAACGTGGAACGCATCATGAGCGAGGAGGGGCTGTCGCCGCGCGAGGCCACGGCCAAGTCCATGGACCAGATCACCAGCGCCCTGATCGGCATCGGCCTGGTCCTTTCGGCGGTCTTCGGTCCGATGGCCTTCTTCCCCGGCTCGACCGGCGTGATCTACCGCCAGTTTTCCGTCACCATCATCGCCTCGATGATGCTGTCGGTGGTGGTGGCCTTGATTCTCACGCCCGTGCTCTGCGCGTCGCTGCTGCGCCCGGTACCCAAGGGGCACGAGCCGTCCGAGAACGCCTTCTTCCTCTTCCGCCCGTTCTTTCGTTGGTTCGACCGGGTCTTCTTCTGGATCCGCGACCGCTATGTGGGCGTGGTGGCCTATTCGCTCGCTCGGAGATTCCGTTTCCTCTTCGTGTACGTGCTCCTGGTGAGCGGGGTTGGCTTCCTCTATCTCCAACTCCCCAGCAGCTTTTTGCCGGATGAGGATCAAGGGACGCTGATGTGCCCGATCATCCTGCCCACCGGCTCCACGCTGGAGCAGACCACGGCGGTCGCCGACGAGGTCTCGCGGCACTTGCGCGAGCAGGAATCCGACGCGGTCGAAGGGTGCATGGCGATCCCCGGATTCGGCTTCTCCGGACGCGCCCAGAACAACGCCATGGTGTTCGTCAAGTTGAAAGACTGGTCGCTTCGTAGCGATCCGAAGCTGAAGGCCAAAGCACTGGCCCAGCGGGTGATGGGCGCGTTCGCCGGGAACCGCAACGCCATGGTCATCGTCTCTCCGCCGCCGGCCGTCATGGAACTGGGCATGGTCCGCGGCGTCGATTTCCAGCTCATGGACCGGGGCGGGGTGGGGCACACCGCCTTGATGAACGCCAGAAACCAGCTCCTCGACATGGCCCGCCGCGATGAGCGTTTGAACCCGATGACGGTTCGTGCCAACGGCTTGGACGACGTCCCCGAATTCCGGGTCGACGTGAACTGGGACGCGGCCGGCGCCCAGGGTGTTCCCATCACCTCCATTCACACCACGCTGTCGGCTGCCTTCGGCAGCGCGTACGTCAACAACTTCGTTCAGAGCGGGCGCGTCAAGCGGGTGTACGTCCAGGCCGACGCCCCCTTCCGCATGCTGCCCCAGGACCTGGAGAAGCTGTACGTCCGCAACAAAGCCGGGAAGATGGTCCCCTATTCCTCCTTCGCCACGAGCCACTGGACCTCGAATTCGCCCCGCCTGGAACGCTTCAACGGCTTCCCCTCGATGAACATCGTGGCCGAGCCGGCCGCCGGACGAAGCTCCGGCGAAGCCATGCAGGCCATGGAGGACTTCGTCGCCAAGTTGCCGCCCGGAATCGGTTACGACTGGAACGGGCTGTCCTACCAGGAGCGCATGGCCACGGCCCAGGGGCCGATCCTCTACGCCTTCTCCGTTCTGGTGATCTTCCTCTGCGTGGCCGCGCTCTATGAGAGTTGGACCATTCCCTTCGTCAATCTCCTGATGTTGCCGTTGGGCGTGCTCGGCGCGCTGGCGGCCATCTACCTGCGAGGGTTCCCCAACGACGTCTACTTCCAGATCGGATTCCTGACGACGCTCGGCCTTTCGACCAAGAATGCCATCCTCATCATTCAGTTCATCAAGGAACAGCGGCTGCACGGCGAAGGCTTGATCGAGGCGACCCTCGCGGCCGTGAGGATCCGATTCCGGCCGGTGATCATGACTTCGCTGGCCTTCTTCTTCGGCACCCTGCCGCTGGCCATCGCCGCCGGGGCCGGGGCCGGGGCCATGAGCGCCATCGGAACCGCCGTCACCGGTGGAATGCTCTCGGCCACCTTCATCGACCTGATCTTCATCCCGCTGTTCTTCGTGGCGGTCTCGAACCTCTTCGGCGGGCGGCAGCAGCAGGCCGTCCAGCCGGCGCTGGCTGCGGGCGATGCCCCGAGGGCGTGAAACAGCACGCCACGAGACGCACGCGAACGATGCCGGACAGACCGATTGCCGTGCCGGATGTTCACGGCTCTTCCTTCATGCGAAGCGGGACCTGCTTCTCGCAGGCTGCAAGGCGCTCGCGGTAGTGCGTGGCTGCCGGTCCGTCGGGCGCGAGTTGGACCGCCGTCCTGGCCGTGCGCGTCGCGTCGTCAAAGCGACCCAGTTCGGCGTAGGCAGCGGCCAAGGCATCCAGATTGGCGGGATCCTTGTTCGAGGTGAGCTTGCAGGCCCGTGCGGCCAGCTCGACGGCCTTCTCTCCGTTGCGGAAATCGGCGTCGGGGTGGGTCGCAAACGTGAGCGCCAGTTCGCGCAGGGGTGCGGGGTCGTCGGGTTTGGCGCCGATCGCCTCCAACAATGCGGCGATGCGACGGTCGCTCTTGGCCAGGCGTGGGTGACCGGCGAACTCATGCGCGTCGGCCCGCGACTTGTGGACCGACACGGGGTCCCTGGGCTCGAGGCGAAGGGCTTGCGTGAGGTCCTTGACCGCCTCCGCGGGATGCTGTTCCAAGGCATAGGCGTGTCCGCGAAGCGTGTAGGCGTCGGCGAGCGTGAAGGACGGATCGGGCGTTCCGGGGGCCCGCTGGATCGCCTCCGTGAGGTCCGACACGGCCTCGCCGTACCGTTCGCGGTCGAAGTGGCAGTAGCCGCGGAAGTAGAAGGCCGCCGCGCAGGATGGGTCCCGGTGGATCGCCGCATCGAAGTCGGCGATCGCCTGCGGATACTGCTCCAAGGCGCGATGCGCGACGCCGCGATTGATGTAGTCGCGGACATCGGGGGCGATCTCGATGGCTCGCGTGAAATCCTCGACGGCCTTTCCATACTCTCCCTTGCGGAGCCACGCCGTCCCGCGGCGGCTCAAAGGGCGGACGTCGCGAGGGGCCAGGCCGGTCGCCTGCGTGAAGTCGGCGATGGCCGTGTCGTACCGGCGGTTTTCGAGGGACTCCGTTCCGCGCTCCAACAAGGCCTCAAGGGGCAGCGCCAAAGCCGTGGCAGAACCAGCCTGGGCCGTCTCCTCGGACTCCGTCACCGAAGGGGGCGGACGCCGTACAATCCAGAGGCCGACGGCCAAACCTCCCAACACGGAAAGGAAGACGAGCGTCCTGAGTGCGGTTGCCCGCGACCAACGCCGGCGGGCCAAGGTCGATGGCTGCGCGGCGTCGTGTTCCTCGGCGTCCACGGTTGCCTGGCGGAGCGACCGGACCATGTCTCGCGCGGAGCGAAACCGCTTGTCCGTCGCCTGGGCGGCGGCACGCTGCAAGACCTTCTGTTCCGCAGGCGAACACCGAGTGAAGTCGTAGTCGTCCGCATTCTTCGCGTCGAGCACGGCGGAGATTGTCTCGCCGCGGTACGGAAGCCGGCCGGTTCGCAGCTCGTAGTAGGTGATGGCCAGGGAGTATTGATCGGTCGACGGACTGACGTTGTTGGCGTCCAACAGTTCGGGGGCGGCATAGGCGATGCTGGCCGCACCGGTCGTGATGCGGTCGACGCCCATCATCCGCGCCAGGCCGAAATCGCATACCTGGACCGCGCCGCCGACGATCATCAGATTATGCGGCTTGATGTCGCAGTGCTGAATGGCCATGGGTCCGGCGCCGTGGTCGTGCACGGGGCTGTTGAGGAAGTCGATGGCCTCGGCCGAGTCTTCCATGTACCCCAGGAGTTCTTCGACGGGAATCCCTTCCAAGCCCTGGGTGCGGCATTCCTGAAGGCGATCGTAGAGGCTCTTGTCGCCCAGACCCATGACGATGATCAACTCGGTCGGCGCCGGCGGAGGATCGGGCGGGGGCATCATCGTCTCTTGCAGCGTGTTGGGCAACGTGTCCGGCCCCCACAGTTCCGTCTGGGTGACCGCCGCAGCGTCGAGCACGTCGCCCGTAGCGCTCTTCAGCCAGAAGCCCACCAGTGGCATAAGGTTCGGGTGGCGGATGCGTTTGACGAGTTGCAGGGCGCGGAATTCCTTGCGTCCTTCGGCGCCATCGAGGCGGATGATCTTGACGGCCGCTTCCGCGCCCCCCGGCGCGGTCGCTTTCCACACCTCCCCGAAACCGCCCTGCCCCAAGAAACCGACGAGCCGGTAACCGGCCCCGGGAACCGGTTCGTCGCCTTCGTGGTAGACGCGTTTCATCGCAGACGCTCCGCCAGGATCAGCGAGGTGAACGGCAGGATCTCGTCGGGGGCCGCCACGGGATTCTGCCGGCCGTTGGTGACCTTGCGGACCGCTGCCTGGACGTAGCTCACCACGTCGTTGAGCGTGATCCGCAGAGTGCCGGCCTGCGGCGACTCGCCACGGAGCGATTCCAGCACCGCCTGGGTGAAGGCCCCGTGCTTCCACGCCTTGTTCTCGGCCGATCGCTCGTCGCTGCTGGACGCGGCGAACGTGAAGATCACGTGGTCTTGAAGCTCGCGCACGCCGGTCTTCAGGTCCTGCGAGCGTGGCGTTTGAATCGCACCCGCGTGGCATGTGTCCAGGAAGACGAGTTTCCGGCAGGGAATCCCGGCGAGGAGGCGGAAATCCTTCCAGGAGATGCAGGCCGCATACTGCCTCTTGTCGAGATCCTCCAGACTGAAATCGTGGCCGACGAAGTAGTACTGTTGCGTTTGGCGGTCGACGATGCCATGCCCGGCGAAGAAGAGGACCAGGAGGTCGTCGGGACGAGCGTGCTGGTGGAGATCCCGACAAACCTCTTCGAGCGATTTCTGCCACTGTGCGGGTGTGGCCCGTTCGTCACGCAACACGACGCACCGCTCGACCGCATACCAACCCTTGGAATGCTGCTGCAGCGCAGCGGCCACGGATTCCGCGTCGGCCACGGCGAACGAAAGCCGCTGGATCGCCGGATCGCGGTAGCGGTCGATGCCCAGGGCCAGAATCCGCAATCGCGGCACGCCGCCGGGACGCACGCCGGCCGGCCGCTCGATGAGCAGTTCGCGATGGGCCGCGGTCGGGGCGTCGGTGCCCACGACGAGCTGGATGAGGTTCTTCGGGTCGGCCGGCAGACGCACGTCCCAGTCGTAGGTCCATTCGCTTCCGGCCGGGAGATTGCGGCGATCGACCAGCCGCTGCCCGATTGCCGCCACGCCGTTGGCGAACACCTGGGCCTGGAGCAGATTGCCGCCCACCGGAACGAGGATCCGGGCACGGAGGGTCGCGGTGTCGGCGGGAACGAGCTGGCCCGGCCGCGGTGTGAGGATTTCCACATGGGGCGTGGCCGCGATCTGATCGGGCAGGATCTGCTGGGCCTTGGCCGGCGGCTTCAGGCGCGCCCGCTCAAAGGCCCCTTCGAGGCTCCCCGCCGGCAGCAGGTGCTCCATCACGTCAGGCCGTTCGAGGGTCTTGCGGAACTGGTCGGCCCGGTAGAAATCGGGCAACTTCTCCAACCCGCGATTGACCTGCCAGCCGAACATCGTGTAACCGTTGATCGACGCGTCGTAATATCCCTGCGGGGTCCAGAATGCCCATTGGCGTTCCCTGCTGACGAACAAGGTGGCCAGCGGCGGCCAGGCCGGCAACGATTGAAACGACGGTTGGCGTTCGCCCCGGCGCGCCGACTCGAAGGCGACTTGAGTGCCCCAGGGAAGCTCCGCGAGTTGCTTGAGCACACCCGCGGGATCGCGTTCGGCATGTTCGGTCTTGCCGTCGCTCCAGCGGATCTGGAGAACGACGTCGCCGGAGCGCAGCCCCTTGCCCCAGAGCGGCCCCGCCGGATGCACGTCGGCAGCCACCAACCGATCGCCCTGCACGGACAAGGCTGCGCCCCATCGGCCGGGCAATTCCGCACCTTGATCCAGCTTCGCCAGGCTCCAGAACCCCAGCGTGCCGTCGGCCGACGCAGAGGCCAGATAGCGAAGGTCGCGCGATACCGCCACGGAGGTCACGTAGTCGTGATGACCGCGGAAATGCCGAAGGATCGGACACCGCCCTTGGGGAACCAGACGGTACACGTACACGCTGTTCTGCACGTCGGTGCCCACGGCAATGGCCACGGGTTCGCCCTTGGCGTCGGCGATCCAGCAGTACGAGCGAGGGCGTCCCTCGAAGCAAGGATCGAGCACGATGCGGCCTTGGGGAGCCTGGTCGCGGTACGTCTGGAGCGTGTTGTTGGCCTGGGGTTTGACCGACCACGACCCGCCGCACCAGTCGACCGGAAGCCACTCGGCGGGTTTCACCGGCCCAGGCGCTCCGAGCTCCAGACGCACGGGATCGAAGCTCTCTTCCAACTCGGCATAGTCGTTGAATCCGCGTTCCCGGACGCGCGTCCCGAGCGCAATCCGGTACGGCGGATCGTCGCGGGCAAACGCCACCTTCAGGACTCGACGGCCCGTGCCGCATAACGCGATTTTCCGCTCCGGCGCCCGGATCTCCTCGACGAATACTTCGTTCTCCGCTCCGCCGACATAGGCCACGTCCTTGTTGTCGGGACTGATGGCGCACGCCTGCACGTGGTCCGGCAAAGACAGGGTCCGTTTTACACTCCGCGAAGCGACGTCCCAGATTTGAAGTTGGCTTGCCTTTCGGACCGCATCGACCGCCGTGCCGGCCGCCAGGGTCTGCCCATCGGGGCTAAAACTCAGCGAAAGGACGATTCCCTTGGGATCGAGTTCTGCCGGAGGCCCGTCGGCTTTCAGATCCCAAAGGAACAGCTTGCCCGACAGGTCGGCCGACGCCAGAAGCGTGCCGTCACGCGACGCGGCCAACGCCGTCACGACGCCTTGATGCACGACGTCGAGAGTGCGCAGGCCCTCGGCCTTTTCCAGGGGGATCCGCTGGAGTTTCCAGCCTAGGTGCCCGCTGGCCTGGCGCCCGACGCACGCCGGCACGACGACCTCCTGGCTGCCTGCGATGGCAATTGGCCGAAGCTTGGGCTGGGTTTGGATGAGCCGTGCGAGTTGGGCGTCGTAGGTCTTGGAATCTGGCTCGTAGAGGATGCGGGCCTGCCACGTCCCTTTGCGCCACAGGATCGTCTGGCCAGCCACATCCGAAGAGGCGAGCCAGTTCCCGTCGGCCGAGAATGCCAGCGACGCAATGGTCTGCCGGTGGCCTTGCAGAACCTTGACGAGATTTCCCTCCACAGGATGGACCAGCAGGATCTCGCCCAGCGAGCCCATCGCTCCATAGCCGCCGAAGGCCAGCAGTCCGTCGCCCGCCGAGGAGGCGAGGCAGTAGATGCTGCCGCGAAGTCCGCGGGCCACTTGCCAGGGAATCGTGCGTTCGCGGAGGAACGTCCGGCGAACGTCGCGAGCCACAGCCGTCAAATTCCAAACCTGCACCGCCTTATCCAGGCCCGCGGAGCAGAGCCGTTTTCCGTCTGGAGTGAAGGCCAAAGCGCGAACCGCCGCCGTGTGCCCGCCCGCGCGGATCTGAAGCCACGGCTGCACCGCGGTCGTCCCTGCCGCATTGCCGGCGACCGGCCCGGCTTCGGCGGCTACCGCGACCACCGGCACCAGCAAGACGGCGATCAAGGAGAGCACGGAAAAGGCGGCTCGCCAAGTCTTTCGCGCAAGCCTCGGAGGCCGCGTTTCGGCGATGCCGGGCCCTTGAGCGATGCTGGGGCCGACAGATGCAGCCATGGATGGGTCCTCAGCGTCGGTCGCTCTTCAGGGATACCGAACGAAGGGGAATCGTGACGAAGAGTGCGGGTTGGGTGCCAGTCTTCGTGCTGGCAACCATGGCGAACGCGCTGCCGGTCTTGCTCCCCGCAGACTCTTCGAGGACCGCTTCGGCAGCGCCGCGTTGCTGGACGCCGCGGCTGAAATCGAGCATGGCATCGTCGTCCAGCAGGCCGCGGTAGGTGGTCGTTTCGGCCTGATGATCTCGGATCGATTTGAGCCGTTCTTGAACCTTGGCTTTGATGTTGTTCTGGATTTCCTTTTCCTGGGGCGTGAGCTGATCGTCGGGTTTGGCGAACACGGCGTTTGCCAGCCCGGCCAGATCGGAAACCGCCTTCTCCGTGGCGACGACGAGCAATTGTTCGTCGCCCGGCGGTTCGGCGAACTCGAAGTATCCTTCTGTCGGCAGGGAGACGGACTGCCCGGCCTTGATGAAAGGCGGCTTCTCTTCGCTTCTGGGGAGCAGGCAGGTGCGATGACCACTGGCCCCCTCGTGAAGAATGTAGATGTGGGCGTTGCCCATCGGCTGGATCTTGACGCGAATCCGGTCGCCGAGCTTGAACTGGTGTGCCTTCAGATCGGCGATCGGCGTTTCCTTGCCCTCCGCGGCAAGCAACACGGAGTATTCCAAGGCGACGACGTGCTCGACTGGCTTGGAAAACCCAATCTTCTTGGCCAACGTCTTTCCGTCCCCGTCTTTGGCGTACCTGCGCACCAGGTCGCGAAGCGTTGTCTGGGAGTCATCGGCCGCTTGAACCGGCAGGCCGATCAGCACGAAGGCCGCCGACAGGGCGGCAACAACACCGCGGAGATTGAAGCGTCTCATAAGGCCCTCCTCCGTCGCTCGGACGTCTGAGCATGATTGAAACGCACCGGCCGGAACCGCCGGACGACACTGCAAGGCGAACGCGACGCGCGGCCCGCGTCCGCTCCCTACTATCATAAGACCCTCGCCAAGGGCATCCAAGTAGGCGACCGGCGGGTGAGACGATTGCATGTCCGGCCCCCCCCAATCTTGGCAAGCGGAAAACACCCAGGGTTCATGGAAATGTCGCGATAATCGCTAAAGCCGCTTTCTTCAGCTCGACGATGACATCGACGGATGCCTTATTTTGGACCGTGCCAAGGGGGTATGGCGCTATGTCAGCGAGAAATGGTTTCTTTGCGGGACTATTCTGTCTTGCGTTGGTAGTCGGCTCTTGCGGCGTTGCCGCCGCGCAGTACCAATACGTTGATGCTAACGATTCCCGGCTTCAGCAGATGATGGGCGCCCGCCCGCCCGCGGATTCGGGAGTTCAGCCCACCGCATTCTGGCCCCGGCGTCAGGCCGCGCGGGGATGGAACGAAGCCGCGCCCGGCGAAACAGCTCCCCCGGCGACGCCCCAAGGCGCCGTGCCGCCAAGGGACGACATGATTCCTCCGAGCGCCCTTTCCAGCGCCTACGGAGCGGCAGCGGGTCCCGAGAGCGCGGCTCCCACCATGATCGGCGATACGATCAGCGGCGGACTCAGCGGAGTCAAGTTCTACGGCACCGGTCCGCTGTCCGATGTCCACGGCACGAATATCGCCCTCTCCGGCGGCAGCCGGCGATTCAAGATGAGCGAGCTGGAAAGCCCCGTTCCCCTCGACCGTGTGTTCTTCGAGTACAACCACTTCCAGAACACCCTGCTGGACGTGGGCGACGGCACTGCTGGCAGCGAGCGCTGGCACAACCTCGACCGCTTCAGCTTCGGACTGGAAAGGACGTTCCGCGACGGACTGTGGTCGTTTGAACTGCGAGTCCCCTTTGCCGGCGGCTTCAACTCCACGCAGACGATCGGCGGATCGCTGTCGGGCACAGAGTTTGGCGACATGAGCCTGGCCTTCAAGCGGGCACTGATCCGGACCGACCGGTTCACGTTGTCTGCCGGCTTGAACATTATCTTCCCGACGGGATCGGACTACCGCATCGTCGACTCCACGGGAACGCTGGTCGAGGTTTGGAACGAAGCCGTCCATCTCAACCCGTTCTTCGGCGCGCTGTGGTCGCCCACCGATCGCCTGTTCGTCTTGTTCTTCGGGCAGATGGATTTCGACACGCACGGCAACCGGGTCTTGATGGCGCCCACCGGAGGCGGCCCGTTGTCGATCGTCGACACGTTCCACGAACAGACCCAGGGGTTCCTCGATTTGGGCATCGGCTACCGGCTCTTCCAAAACCCCGATGCCCGCATCCTGACCGGCATCACGCCGATCGTCGAATTGCACTATACGAGCACGCTGACCAACATGGACTACGTGACGGGGCCACAGGGGGCCATCGGCGCGGCGATGGTGCCTGGCGATCCAGGCCGGCGCGACATCCTGAACATGACGGGCGGCGTGCAATTGCAGTTCGGACCGATGTCCACTCTGACGGTGGCAGGCGTGGTTCCGCTTCGCAACGACCTCAACCGCCAGTTCGATTCCGAGGTCATCGCCCAGTTCGAGCGGCGGTTCTAAGCCATTGCACGGACAGAGAGCCAGCGGATCTGAGAGGGGAGTCGCGGAGATCCGGTTCTTCGCGTCTCCCCTTTCTGCGTCTCCCATCGTGGCGCACTAATTGCCGAACGCCTCGGCGCCGTTCGTGGCCTGGCACACGTACACGGCCGGAGTGTGGCCCGTGCGCTGCTGATAGTCCGCTGCCACGCGTTCGGCGAATTCCTCGCCTGCAG
>CAZFKF010000029.1:0-13837 GCA_964518805.1 uncultured Planctomycetaceae bacterium
TGCCGCGTGGACGCTGCCCGTTGTCTGTGCGGCCGCCCCTCCTGCTTTCAGCATTCGTTTCGGCTCGCGGGGGGTGCTATGTGCATTTCGCACGGACGGGCCGGCAGATTCATGGCATCGCCGCGCTTGGTTCTCAATCGCGCTGGCCGCGGGACTTGCGCCGCGAGGCTGGGGTGCCGTCGCGCCCGGGCAGAGGCCGTTGCGGCGTCGCGCTTGGTGCGGGGCCGCCGCCCGCGGCGACGGCTTTGGGCAGGAACCGCCGCTCGGCAATGCTCCACAAGCTGGAAGCGATGAAGTAGATGCACAAGCCACTGGCGACTTTGAAGAACAAAATGCCCATGAAAATCATCATGTATTGCATAATCTTCTGCTGCATGGCCTGCTGCTCATCCATGGCCGGCGGCATGAACTTCTTCTGTTGCCAGATGAAAAGGACGATCGTGATGATCGGCAGGAGGTTGAAATAGGGCCCCAGGCCGAACATCCCCGTGCCGCGGGAAATGAACCCGGGCATGAAGCCGCTCCAGTTGAAGAGCATGTCGGGCGCGGCCAGGTTCGAGGCCCAGCGGATGCTCTCGGAGATCAGCGGCGCCTGACGCAACTCCACGTCGACCATCAGTGCCCGATACAGTCCGATGAACACCGGCAACTGCAGGAACAGAACCAGGCAGCCGCTCATCGGGTTCACGCCGTGCTTGCGGAACAGTTCCTGCTGGGCCTTGCCGCGGGCCTGCAAGTCGTTCTTGTACTTCTCCTGGAGCTTCTTGATCTCGGGCTGGATCTCCTGCATCTTCTGCGCGCTGAGGGCCTGTTTGCGGCTCAGCGGGAACATGCACGAGCGGACCAGCACGGTCAAGAGGATGATCGCGATGCCGTAGTTGGGAATCACCCGATAGAATCCGTGGAGGACTCCCAGCAGCAGCTTGGCCACCGGTCCGAACCAGCCGTACGTGACCATGTCGGCCAAGCCGTCGTATTGGCTGAGCAACTCAGGGCGCTTCGGCCCGGCAAAGATCGTGAACTTCTCTTGGACGCCCGCGCCGGGATTCAGGTCGCGCACCGTGCTGGTGACGCGGACCGACGTGTTGGTGAGATTCAACAGGTCGGGCTCTGGCGTCCCGTAGCGCAGCGGCTGCCACTGCGAGAACCAAATCTCCGTCGGATCGGTCCGCTCGGGAAGCATCACCACGGCGAAGTACTGGGCGTCGATCCCCACGTAGCTCATCGGCTCGTTGCGGAGCTTGGGCTCCATCTCGCTCTTGCCGCCTTTGCCGATCTCGTACGAGGAGATTTCGTGGATGTCGCCATGGAAGGAGACGATCACATCGCGCAGCGACGCGGAACTGCCCGAATGCGACACCTTGTTGGCATACCACCAGCCTTCGGTGGGCAGGCCGTTGGGGCCGTCGAGGCTGTAGGCCACTTTGCGAACCGCCTTGCCCGTGTTGCGGAAGTCGATCTCCAAGGAGAGGTGATAGTCCGGTGCGTCGGCACGATGCACGTCGGCCGGATCGACCGTGGCCAAGCGAAACGTCTTTTGGACCTCCAACTCCCACTGCGGAAGCACGCGGCGGAACGTGACGTGCGACTCGTCCCGGGAGACGATCTCCCAGTTGGCGGTCGTCAACACGGCCCCGTCGATTTCTCGCCGTGTGCGCACGACGACTTTGTCGGCGTCGGCTTCCTTCGCCGCGGCGTCGGCGTCGCCGGACGACGCGAGGAACGTGTCGTCAATCTGCGTCAATGCAGCCAGAAACGACGGCGGAGCCACGCCCTCCGGCCGGATAATCTCCAGCGGTCGACGCGTGAGCTTCACCGGCAGCGTCATCTCCTGGCCGTTGCGCACGATCTTCACCTGAACGGTCTGGCCGGGCCTGGTCTCGTGCATCGCCGCGGCAAGGGAGAGCGATCCGGTGACCGGCTGGTCGTTGACGGCCTGGATCGAGTCGCCCGGCGTCAGGCCGGCTTCTTCCGCGGGCGTACCGCGTCCCACCACCTGCACCGCGCAGCCGCTGCCGCGAACCGCGTCGTCGGCCACGACATGGCCCAGGTAACCGCTGCGGTCGTCCAGTTCGCGGAAGCGCGGACTGGTCAACTCGATCCGGCGCACGGCCGCCCCGCGGTTGGTCAGGGTGACAAGCATCCGGTAGGAGCCGTCAGGATCGAGCGAGCCCAGCGTGACCCATTGGTCGGGCACCTTGGGTTCAGCCGCCGGCTTCGGGGTCTCTTGCGGCGGTTTCTTCGGCTCACCTTTGGCAACGTCCGGCTTGGCTGGTGTCTTCTTCTCCGCTTCCTTCGGCGCTGCCTGAGCGGCGCCGGGGGGGGCAGACTTCTCGGGCGCCTTGCCTGGTGCCTCCGCAACCTGCGCCGGCTGTTCCGGCTCGGCCGGTTTCGGCGGCGCCAGGTAGGACATCAAAAGCGTATTGGCAAACAGGAGCCCCATCGAAAAGATGAAGAAAAGGGCGAAGCGGCCCCACATCCCTTGCATCGGTTGCTCTTCCATTCGAAGATCTCAGCTCTCGTCAAACGGTTGTCTTGTTCATCCCGCGGCAACGCAGGATGACACGGGGTGTGAAGCGCGCTGGGGGCCGCTGCTGGCTCGTCCAGCAGTGCTGAAGTGTTGCGGCTGCCAACACTGCTGGACAAGCCAGCAGTGGCACCCTCAGCCGTACAAGTCATCATCGAGGTGAAACGCTCCACCAGGGACTCAAGACCACCAGTCGTAACGGGTGGGATGATGCGATCCGGCGGCTGTACTAGTGTAGCGTGCGTTCCTGTTCTTTATTGTCCCGCCCGACCGGAATCTTGCAATGCCGAGCGCACGTTCGGCGAGAATTGCATCTCAAGAGGAGAGCAAAATCCACCCAAAATGGCGGACTTGCCCGCGTTTGGCGGCATCCGCAAAGAGACGCGAAGCGTGCGTTTCAGCGACCGTCTCGCAATCGGTCGCCCAGGAAGTTGTCCAATTCGGGGACCCCGTAGATCTTGGCCACAGTGTCCTCAAACGGGTACTCCACCCTGCGGAAGTAGACCGCTGGGCCGGGGAGGTTCAGCCGGGATGTCGAACGGCCGGAGTCCTCGTCGTCGTCCCTGCGAGGGGTGACCGGGCGTTCGCCGTCGTCCAGAATGACGTAGCACGCGCGGGGATCTCCATCGCGCGGCTGCCCCACCGAGCCGACGTTGACCATCGCCTTCTGCTCGGTGAGCCGGTATTCGTAGCCGATCTCCTCAGGGCTGAAGAAACGCAGGTCCTCGGTGAAGATGCCGGGCACATGGGTGTGCCCCTGGAACGCATAGCGTTCGATGAGGGCGAAGATCTTCTCCATCTTCCGGCGATTGTAGATGTCTTCCGGAAAGACGTATTCGTTGAGGGGATTGCGGGCCGAACCGTGCACGAACAGAAACGGTCCGTCCTGATGGTGCCGCGGCAATTCGCCGAGAAAATCCCATCGCTGGGAAGCGGCCGTGGCATTGCCGCCGGACTCTTCGAGTTGGGCCCGGGTCCAGAAGATGGCCCGTTCCGCCCCGGTATTGAAGCCCTCGGGATCGAACAGCGCCCCCTGATCGTGATTGCCCAGAAGGCAGACCGAACACTTCATCACCAGGTCGATGCATTCGCGGGGGTTGGGGCCGTAGCCCACCACGTCACCCAGGCAGAAAACCTGCTTGACTCCCTGACTCTCGATGTCGGCCAAGACGGCTCTCAAGGCTTCGAGGTTGCTGTGGATGTCGCTGATGACCGCTCGTTTCACGTTGCCAGACTCTGCCTTTTCTGTCGGAACCCCGCGCTGCGCAGACGACCGTAGTCTTCCGGATCTCGAACGTCGTGGTCGCGCTGGTTGCCATGCCCCGCGCGACCCCGACACGACGCGAGGAGGAACGCCCCAAATGCCGGCCTCAGATTGTGGCTAGTCTATTGTCGCTTGCGGATGGGGTCAAGTCGAGGGAGGCCGCCTTGCCGAGGCGGAAAGTTTGCGTTAGGGTGGCCTGTCGGCCCTGCACCGCTGCTCGGGCAGGTTGCGGTGGCGGTTGGCGACGGCGGTGGCCCCAGACCCCGGTGGTTCTCGGCAAGCGGTTCATGCGTATTCTAGCGATCGACACCAGCGAGCTGGTCGGCAGCGTGGCCGCCCTGAGTGACGGCAACGTCTTGGCGGAAAACAAGTTACCGCATGACCAGGGGAGTGCCCAGTCGCTCGCCCCGGCGATTGCGCGGCTATTGGACACCGTGGCCTGGAAAGCGGCCGAAGTGCAGGCCGTGGCCGTAACGGACGGGCCGGGATCGTTCACCGGGCTCCGCGTCGGGGTGACCACCGCCAAGGTCTTTGCCTACAGCGTGAAGGCCGAGGTGCTGGCGATTGACACTTTGGAGGCCATCGCCGCAGCCTGCCCTGCGGAAGTCGATCGCGTGGCCGTGGCCATGGACGCCCAGCGCGGGCAGGTGGTTGCCGTGTCGTTTCAGAGGGGCTCGGACGGCTGGTTCTCGCCTGAGGGGCCTTGGCAGCTGGCCGACTTCGATGCCTGGCTGGCCGGTTTGCCGGACGGGATTGCGGTCACCGGTCCCGTGCTGCACCGCGCTTCGCAGGAGCTGCCCGCCCACTTGCGCGTCCTGCCTTCGCAATACTGGTCGCCCACCGCGTCTGCCGTCGGCCGCCTGGCCGCCCGCCGCATCGCCCGCGGCGAGCGCGACGATCTCTGGACGGTGTCTCCCCGCTATTCGCGCCGCAGCGCGGCAGAGGAGAAGTGGGAACGGACACAGCAGGCCAAGGACCGAGGATGACAGGTAATTCGGGCCAATGGATCGAGAGTCCCTACTCCAGCGTGAACCGCCGAACGTCGGCCGGCGCGTTCGAAGCGGGGGGCTTGGGAAATCGCCCACGGAAGCACTAGATACTCCGAATATGGACCCGCAACGTGCGGTAGATGCATGCGTCTGTCCGGAGCATTCTTTCCTCCTCGGTAACGATCGTGCTCGGGTTTTCGCGAATGGCCGTTCGTAGTACGTGGTAGTCTTCCCTGGGAAAACGGCATTTCCGAGCCTTCGCTTTGACATCACCAGTGAGTGGGTGCCAGTTCTGAGTTGCACGTCCCACATCGTCGAGAAGCTCAAAGAACGCTCGAACGAGATCATTCCGCGGTTCTTTGACGTGCTCTTCGTACTCGTGAATCAATCGCCTGCTGTACAAGACGACAATTCGACCGTCAAGAATCGCTTGAAGCACGTCAAGTCGACGAGCGAATTGCCCACTTCGCGCAACAGGTTTCGTGATTGGTGCGTTGGCCTTCTGCAGGACCGTTGTGTCAACGACGCACTCTTCAGGCATGTCTATTGCCCTCGTGAGGAGGCTCGCCTCATTCTCTTCAGGATTTCCATCCGCTCTTGCGTGGCCTCCTCCATGAACCCAGAAGGCCAACTACTGACTTGCGCCATCTCGTCAAGGCTCAGGCGAATCGTCTGGCTCGTTCCATCTTCGTTCTTGCGGACGAAGATAATACTCACATCAGCGGGGGCTATGTGGAGTCTCGTCCTCCCAAGAACTCTCCTCCGAATTCTCAGAAGGAGGTTTTCACTATGAGTCTCCACGAAAACACGACGACCCTTCAATGCCAAGCTGACCAAGAAGTCCGCCATGCGAAGTTGCGAGTCGGGGTGTAGGTGGATCTCAGGCTCCTGAACCAGAAACATGCCGCGCTCCGGTGTTCGCAGTCCTTCTACAAAGACCGGAAGCGCCTGCCCAATGCCGAAACCTACGTCGGCGAAATTTGCCCACCTGCCGGAGTCGGTGTCGCGTACACGTACCTCAAAAATGCGTGCCGACTTTGAGATTCGTTTGAAGGGCAGGATGCGCACGCGTCCCACTGCCTTCAGCCATTGATTGACACTCCGCACCAATTGCCCTCGCTGAGCACCACGTCGCATGATGTCTTCGATCAGCGCAGCCATCACTGTCCGGCCTGTCGCGTCAACCAACTGAGGCGAACGTCCTTGGTACTCGTACCTTCGTTCAGGTTGATGGCGAAACGCCCCGACCGCGCGCATGTCTCTGATAGCCATTTCAAGGCTCATCAGGATCTTGCGAGCGAACATTCTTGATTTCTGATGCTTTTCATTGGGACGTCCCCTTCGTAGAGGTTCTTGTCCGATCAACGGAAAGAACCCATTAGCCGGGAACCTGAAAAGCGCTTTCTCTTCCGTGCCTTGAGATTTCCCGCCAAGATAGAGCTCGTACGGGCCGCCTCGCCCTCTTCCTCTCTTAATCTCCAACGGGTCGGCAAAGTCACTCGAAATCTTCAGGCGTGCCAACCGCGCTGGTTGAGGCTCATCCGCGCTGAACTCAAGTTCGACACTCGCGTTTCCCGGGCCGTCCTCGAAGTCCAGACCAAATTCGACATTGATGTTCTCTTTTGACCTGTGCTGATGAACGAGGTCAGCATAGGTTCCTGCGTTATAGAGAGGCCCCCGCAGGTCCAATCGTGGCCCGTACTCGGGAGAATCGAGAGTCTGGCGAAAGAGCAACAGGCTCTGCAGTATCGACGACTTCCCCGTGTTGTTCCGACCGAACACGATCGTCAAAGGGGTGACTGGAATGTCACCGCTATCCTCGAAACATTTGAACTGCCGCAGTCTCAGTCGCGTTATGGCCATGGCGTAAGGCCCCCCAATCTGCGATCTAGTGATCGCTTCTTTCTCACAACCTGTCTCGCCAAGTCGCAACGGAACGTGACACAAGCTACGCTCACATGTCCTCGCCACCTTCGACAATGATCGGGGAAATCATGTTGATACTTGCGATGCGCCCACGGCTAAGGTGGGCTAACGCGCGTTGTCCTTCGCTCGTTGCGCAGTGCGGACCTGGGCCCGGTATTGGTTCGCCAGGCGGTCGCGTTGGGCGAATTCTTCGGGGGTGTGGGCCGGGCGGCGCTGGGCGGCGGAGAGTTGCTCCGTGGCCACGTCGGCCTCGAGTTCGCCGGAGGGCATGGCGCGGCTGGTCAGCACCGTTACCACGTTGCCTAGGACTTCGATGAAGCCCCCTTCGACGTAGAATCGGCTCGTGGCGTCCCCGGTGCGAATCCGCATTTCTCCCGCCCCGAGCCGGCCGATCATCGGCGTGTGATCCGGCGCGATGCCGATCTCCCCGTCGTACAGCGGCAAGGCCACGAACTCGGCCTGCTGGTCGAGCACGGTCTTCTCAGGGGTCACGATGAGGCATTGAAGGGCAGGCATGGGAGTCGGAGGCTAGGAGTAAGAATCCAGAATCTAGAAGTTAGGAGTCAGGGGTCGTGATTTCGGACTTAGGATTTCGAGTTTAGCGACCGATTGGGCTCTTGCGGCTGCGGCTGTTGGGGTTTGCGAAACGGAGGCCACGCACCAGTCGGTCTTCTAGCTTCTAACTCCTAACTCCTCTCTTCTTCCTTACGCTTTTCCTTCCTTTTTCATCTTCTCGGCCTGTTCGGCGGCCTGCTCGATGGGGCCGACGTACATGAACGCCTGCTCGGGCAGGTGATCCCACTTGCCGTCGGCGATTTCCTCGAAGCTGCGGATCGTTTCGCCCAACGGCGTGATCTCGCCCGGCTTGCCGGTGAAGACCTCGGCCACCAAGAACGGCTGGGAAAGGAACCGTTCCATGCGCCGGGCCCGCTGGACCACGATCTTGTCTTCCTCGCTCAACTCGTCGACGCCCAAGATGGCGATGATGTCCTGCAATTCGCGGTAGCGCTGCAAGGTCCGCTGCACGCGGCGGGCGATGGCGTAGTGGCGATCGCCCACGAACTGCGGGTCGAGCACGCGGCTGGAAGAGGCCAGCGGATCGACCGCCGGGTAGATGCCCTTGGCGCTGATCGACCGCTCGAGATAGATGAACGCGTCGAGCTGGCCGAAGGCCGTGGCCGGGGCCGGATCGGTGGGGTCGTCGGCCGGCACGTACACGGCCTGCACCGAGGTGATGGCCCCCTTCGAGGTCGAGGCGATCCGCTCCTGCAGCGCGCCCATCTCCGTGGCCAGCGTGGGCTGGTAGCCCACGGCCGAAGGCATGCGTCCCAGAAGGGCCGACACTTCGCTGCCGGCCTGCGAGAAACGGAAGATGTTGTCGATGAACAGCAGCACGTCGGCCCCGGTCGAGTCGCGGAAGTATTCGGCCATGGTCAGGGCCGAGAGGGCCACGCGGAGGCGTGCTCCGGGCGGTTCGTTCATCTGGCCGAAGACCATGCACGTCTGCTCCATCACGCTGCGGCCGGTCTGGCCGATCTGCGATTTCTGCATTTCCAGCCAGAGGTCGTTTCCTTCGCGGGTCCGCTCGCCGACGCCGGCGAAGACGGAGACGCCGCCGTGGGCCGAGGCGATGCGCGCGATCAGCTCGGTGAGGATCACGGTCTTGCCCAGTCCGGCGCCGCCGAAGAGCCCCGCCTTGCCGCCGCGCACGAAGGGCGTCAGGAGGTCGATCACTTTGATGCCGGTCTCGAAGACCTCGGTCTTGGTCGACAGGTCGGTCACTTCCGGCGAATCGCGGTGGATGGGCCAGTGGTCGTCGGCCTTCACCGGGCCGCGGTTGTCGATCGCATCGCCGATCAGGTTGAACACGCGGCCGAGCGTCCCCTTGCCGACCGGAACCCGGATCGGGGCCCCGGTGTCGAGGCACGGCATGCCGCGCACCAGCCCGTCGGTGCTGCCCAGGGCCACGCAGCGAACCCGCCCGCCCCCCAAGTGCTGTTGCACCTCGCCCGTCAGGTCGATCCGGATCCCCTTGTTCTCGCCCGTCACCTTCACGGCGTTGTAGATCGCCGGCAGGCGGTGCTCCGGGAATTCGGCGTCGAAGGTGGAGCCGATCACCTGGCTGATTCGGCCGTAGTTCTCGGGCGAGGACGCGTCTTTTTTCGTGGGGGCGGTCATGGTCGACATCGTTGGATCGTACTCCGAATTACTCGCTCAGGGCATTGGCGCCGCTGATCACTTCCAGCAGTTCGGAGGTGATCTGGCCTTGCCGGGCCCGGTTGTAGGTCATGGTCAGCATGCTGATCATCGATTCGGCGTTCTCGGTGGCGGCCTTCATGGCCGTCATGCGGGCGATCTGCTCGCTCACCGCGGCGTCCAAGAAGCACTTGAAGAGCTTGATCTTGAAGCTGGTCGGCACGACTTCGTCGAGGATCGTTTCGGCCGAGGGGAGGAATTCGTACTGGATCTCCGCCTCCGCGAGGGGCAATGGGGACGGGGCCGATTTGTGCGAAGCCCCCTTCGGGCCGTCGCCGGCAAATTGGACCTGTCCCCTTTTTCCGCCGTCTTCCTCGTCGGTTTCGATGGCGTCCAGCGGCAACAGCGTCTCCACGACGGCGTACTGCCGGCTGAGGCTCTCGAACCGCGTGTAGGCGATCTCCAGCCGGTCCAGCCGGCCCGCCTGGTAAGCCTCCAGGTAGCGGTTGGCCAGCACCTCGACCTCGGCGAAGGCCGGCTTGTCGTTGAACTGGGTGAAGGTTTCGTGGGCCCGAATGCCGCGGAATCGCAGGGCCGAGATGCCGCGCTTGCCCGACACTTCGAGCCGGATTTCGGGCACTTCTTCGGCCAGGGCACGCCACCGCGCAGTCGCCAGGCGGATCACGCTGCCGTTGTAGCCGCCGCACAGGCCGCGGTTCGAGGTGAGCACCAGCATGGTCGCCGAACGCACCGGATCGCGCGATTCCAGCAGGGGATGGGTGACTTCGAGGCCGCTGCGGGCCAGGTGGCCCACCAAGGCGGTAATCCGCCGCGTGTATCCCGCCGCCGACACGGCCCGCGACATGGCCCGGCTGAAGTTCGCGCGCGAAATCAGCTCCATCGTCCGCGTGATCTTGTGGATGTTGCGGATCGCCTTGCGACGTTTATCGAGTGCACGAGCCTTGGCCATGGTCGGTCTTAATCAGAGAACGAATTGCAAATATCAAATTGCAAATATCAAATTGCAAATATCAAGCAGGGCGCCTCAAACCGAGCACGTAGCCTGCGGCCGCGGCTCAATTTGATATTTGATATTCTCAATTTGACATTTGATATCTCCCCCTAAGCCTTCACTTTCGCCGGTTGCTTCTTCTGGCGGTAGCCGTCCTGGTATTGGTTCATTGCGGTCAGGAGCTGCTCGGCCGCCTCGTTGTCGAGATCCTTGGTGTCGGTGATCTTCTGGCACAGGGCGGCCTTCTGGTCGTGGACGAACTTGAGCATTCCTTCCAGCCATCCGGCGACCTCGGCGACCGGAATGCGATCCAAGAGGCCGCGGCTGCCGGCAAAGATGCTCAGCACCTGGTCGGTGACGTGCATGGGCCGGTAGAGGCCCTGCTTCAACAGTTCGGTCATGCGATACCCGCGGTCGAGCCGGGCCTGGGTGGCCGAATCGAGTTCGGTGCCCAACTGGGCGAACGCCTCGAGTTCGCGGAACGCGGCCAGGTCGAGACGCAGACCGCCGGCCACCTTCTTCATGGCCGGGATCTGGGCCGCCCCGCCCACGCGCGACACCGAAATGCCCACGTTCATGGCCGGACGCTGCCCGGCGAAGAACAGGTCGGGCTGGAGGTAAATCTGGCCGTCGGTGATCGAAATCACGTTGGTTGGGATGTAGGCCGAAACCTCGCCTTCGAGCGTCTCGACAATCGGCAGGGCCGTCAGCGAGCCGCCGCCCAACTCGTCGCTCAACTTGGCCGCTCGCTCCAACAGCCGGCTGTGGGCATAGAAAATGTCGCCGGGATAGGCCTCGCGTCCGGGCGGCCGCCGCATCAACAGCGACAACTGCCGGTAGGCCTGGGCCTGCTTCGACAGGTCGTCGTACACGCACAGCGTGTGTCCGCCCTTATAGGTGAAATACTCGGCCATGGCGCAGCCGGCGTAGGGGGCGACGTATTGCAGCGGGGCGGGATCGCTGGCCCCGGCCACGATCACGCAGGTGTAGTCCATGGCCCCTTCGCGCCGCAGGATCTCGATCAGGCCGGCCACGGTCGACTCCTTCTGCCCGACCGCCTCGTAGAAGCACTTCACGTCGGTGTGCTTCTGGTTGAGGATCGTGTCGATGCAGATCGCCGTCTTGCCGGTCTTGCGGTCGCCGATGATCAATTCGCGCTGACCGCGGCCGACGGGAGTCATCGAGTCGATGGCCTTGATGCCCGTCTGGAGCGGTTCCTTCACCGGCTGGCGCTGGGCCACGCCGGGGGCGTTGGACTCGACCGGGCGGCGCTCGCTGGTGGTCACCGGGCCGCGTCCGTCCAGCGGGTTGCCCAGCGGGTCGAGCACGCGCCCGAGCACCGCGTCGCCCACCGGCACGCTCAGCAGCCGGCCCGTGGTGCGAACCTCGTCCCCTTCCTGGACCCCCAGGTAATCGCCGAGGATGATCACGCCCACCGAGTCCTCGTCGAGGTTCATCGCCAGGCCGGTGACGCCGTTGGGAAACTCGACCATTTCGCCCGAGGCGACGCCCGACAGGCCGTACACGCGGGCAATGCCGTCGCCCACGCTGACCACCCGGCCCACCTCGCGCACGTCGATGCGGGACTCGAAGCGCTCAATTTCCTGCTGGATGACGGAAGCGATCTCGTCGGCTTTGAATTTCATGGACACTCCTATCGATCATTTGCTGCCGCATGGCCTCGAGTTGTTGGGCCACGGAGGCGTCGTAAATCGTGTCGCCCACGCGCACCACCACTCCGCCGATCAGGGCAGGGTCGACGCGCTCGTGGAGCACCGGTTCTCCGCCCACAACCGCCCGCAGAGAGTCGCGCAGCCGTTGCGCCGCCGCGGTCTCCAGCGGCGCGGCGGTGGTCACCTCGACGGCCACCTGGCCAAGCTTCTGGCGGTAAAGCGCGCGGGCCTGGGCCGCGATCGCCCGCAGGCAATTCATCCGCCCGCGACGCGACACGACCTTCAAAAAGTTCAACACCAGCGGCGTCGCATGGCCGCCCAACACCCGGTCGAGGATCCCGGAACGCTCCTCGTGCGAAATCACGCCCGAGGCCAACACCCGCTCCAGGTCCGGATAGGCGTCGAAAACGTCCGCAACCATCGAATCGAGTTCCCCAAGGACCGCGACCGTTTGGCCTTCGGCGTCCGCGGCGCCCAGAAGCGCCTCGGCATAGACGTCGGCAATGTGCTCGACGCCGACTTCACGATCCATCTCGGCCGCCAGTCGAGCATCCCGTTCGTTGCGTTCGTCGGAACCCGATGCCATCGCGTCTCCCCTCTCGTAGCCTGGCTCTCCGGCGCCGAGCGCCTCTTTCCGGGTCTTCCCAGGTCGGGTCGGCTCGGAGAGCCAAACCTACGAAGACCCAAGAGCCACACTACACGGACTAATTCTTCTCCGAAGGAAACTTGGCGAAGCCGGCCCCCGCCTGTTCGATGAGCTTGGCGTGCTCCGCGCGGTCCATCTTCGTCTGGACGATCTTGCCGGCCAGTTCGACGGCCAGGTCGGCGCTGCGCCGGGCAAGTTCGTTCAGGGCGTCGCTGGTGGCCACGTCGATTTCCCGCAAGGCCCGATCCTTTTCACGGCGAGATTCCTCGCGGGTCTGGTCGAGCATTTGCCGGGCAACTTGTTCGGCGTCGCGGCGGCCCTTTTCCAGGACGTCGCGAACCTCCGCCTCGGCGTTGGAGAGCTTGGCCTGATATTCCGCCAGGATCCGGCGGGCATCGACGTTGGCCTGCTCGGCCGAGGCAATCTGCTCTTCGATGCGTTTTTCTCGCTTCTCCAACCCGTCCACAATGGGACGCCAAGCGTACTTGCCCAGGACGCCTAGAAGGAGGAGGAACACGACCGCAGTCCAAATGGCCAAGTCGGCCTTGAAGTCCAGCGGATTGACTCCGCCGCCGCCGTGTTCCCCTTCGTGGGACGCCGGCGCGGAAGCCCCGCCATGGGCGCCGGGGGCCGGGAGCGGGGCCTCGGCCTGATGACCGCCCTCGGCAGCCATCGACAGCGAAACGCCCCCCAGCGCCGCTACCAGCGCCAGTCCGATAACCAGTCGCGTCAACATGATTGCGCTGCGCCTTGTTGCAGGTGGTCCGCTAGCTACGCGCCAGGCAGACGATCAGACCGAAGAACGTGGCCCCTTCGATGATCGCCGCAGCGATAATCATTGCAATCTGGATGCTTCCGGCCACCTCCGGCTGACGGGCCATGCTCTCGACGGCCGTGGAGCCGATCTTGCCGATGCCCAGGCCGGCGCCCAGCACG
The DNA here is from genome assembly GCA_964518805.1 of uncultured Planctomycetaceae bacterium. GTDB lineage: Bacteria > Planctomycetota > Planctomycetia > Pirellulales > Thermoguttaceae > CALFBP01. Next base: position 13,170 of record CAZFKF010000029.1, read on the forward strand.
ATCAGACCCGCGCCAAAGGCGCTTCCCGAAAGAATCGTGTAGGTCGCGGCCGCCGAAGCGCCAGGCTGATCGGCAGCCATGGCGGGCGAGGCCGCCAACAGGACCAAGACACACAACACCGCGATTCTCGACAGCTTGTTCACCAGAATCATCTCCTTCTAACAGTTGCTTCCGAATGGCGGATCAAACCGACGTGACGCCCTCGACCAGCAAGGCCATCTAGTGCGGGTGCATCGCCATCCCGATAAACAGGGCCGGCAGAAATGTGAAAATGTACGCTTGCAGGAACGCCACCAGGAGTTCCAGGAAATTCAGCGCCAACGCCCCGCCCACGCTGGCCGGCATCACGCCGTACCACAGCATGCTCTGGGCCGTCGCCGCGATAAAGCCGAGGACCACGGCCAACACCAGGTGCCCGGCGAACATGTTCGCCAAGAGACGCACCGCCAACACGCCGTGCTTGATCACCACGCCGATGATTTCAATCCCCAGAATCATCGGCTTCAGGAAAACGGCCAGGACGACAGGCAGGTCCATGTGAGGGACTTGACCGGCGAAATATCCCACCGGCCCCAGCTTGCGCATCCCCGATCCCACCGTCATGCAGAAGGCCACAGCGGCCAACGTCCCCGTGACCGCCAGCGACCCCGTCGGCGAGCCCGAGGGCG
>CAZFKF010000030.1:0-13738 GCA_964518805.1 uncultured Planctomycetaceae bacterium
GGATGGCCTCGGCGATCAGCCGGCTTGCCCGCGTCAATCGCTGCCCTCCGGTAGCTTCCGCCGCCATGACGAGCGACTCCGGAAAGGGGACGCCGTGCCGGACCAGCAAGGACAGCAGGTCGGCAAGCGTTGCCACCTGGTAGTTGCGGAGGATGCGGCGCATGCCCGGCACCCATCCCAGCAGCGTCCGCGCCACGCCCGGATCCGCCAACGACGCGCGCCCGGAAAACAGCCACCACACGCCCACCAAAATGAGCACCACGGCGGGCACGGCCGGTCCCCAGTACTGTGCCGTTTGGCCCCATTCGGCCAATCGCGCGAAGAACGACCGGCCGGGCAACCCGAAGTCGTCGACCGTGGCCAGGAAACCGGGGGCCAGTCTCACGGTGTAGAAGACGAAGAACTGCCAGGCGACGAGAAGGACGATCAGCGGGTAGATCAATCCGCTGACGATCATGCGGCGAGTCTGGGCCAGACGGCGGGCCGAAGCGGCCACCGCTTCCAGCGCGGAGGCGAGGTTCCCGCTCTTGATTCCCGCCTGGACCACGGCTCGGTAGACCGGCGGAAACGACTCGGGATGTGCGGCCAGGATCTGCTCCAACGACTGGCCCTGCTGCAAGCGATCGGCCACCCATTGAAAAAGCCTGCCACTGCGCCCGGGCGACTCCTTCCCGATGAGGCTGAGACCTTGCTCCAACGGGACTCCGACCCGGACCAATGCCCTGATCTCATCGTTGAGGGCGATGAGCTGATCGAGACTGACAGACGCGGCGCGCAGAGGTAGCGAGGTCGACACGACAGCTCCTAGTTTGCGCCGCACTAGGTCTCGTGGAGAAGGGGTCAGGCCCTTGGTTGGACTATCAATCCTTCCGGTTCGCGGACGGAAGAGAAATCCGTCCCAAAAGCGCCGCCGAACCGACCAAGGCCCATCCCCTCATTCACGGAAAACACTCAATGCGCTTTAATTTATACTCCGCGCATTTCGGCAATGCAAGACCCAAGTTCAAGAATTTTCTCGCCCTACTGCGTGCACGACCAGGTCAGGGGCCTGTTTCGCCGCCGGGGGTGGAAAACCCCAATACCCGTCGCACCTCGGCCGCGCTGGTCCATCCGTCGCGGACCGCCTGGCACGCCCGCTGCCAGCGCGAGACCATTCCCGCATCGATCGCCAACTGCTGGATCGTCGCCGCGTCCGAGCGCGAAAGGATCGCACGTCCCACTTCCGAACGTTGCGGCACGAGCATCTCGACCATCGCGAACCGGCCGCGATAGCCCGTGCCGTTGCACGTCCGGCAGCCCACCGGCAATCGTACGCCTTCGACCGGCAGGCCGAGGCGATCGGCGGGGTCGTTGCTCCACCGGGCACAGTCGCAAAGCCTTCGGACCAATCGCTGCGAGACGATGGCCAGCAGCCCGCTCCGCAGCAAGTACGGCTCGATTCCCATGTCCGAGAGCCGGCTCACGGCCTCCGCCGCACTGCCCGCGTGAAACGTGCTGAAGAGCAGGTGGCCGGTCAACGACGCCCCAAACGCCGCCTCGGCCGTCGAGCGGTCGCGAATCTCGCCGATCATGATTACCTCCGGGTCCTGGCGCATCAGAAACCGCAGGCCCGTGGCCAGGTCGAATTGCACCGCCGGATTCACCTGCGACTGGGCTACGCCCGGCACCAGCACTTCCACGGGATCCTCGAGCGAAACCAGGCTCCGCGTCACGCCAACGCGGCGGGCCATTTCGCGCAGACACGCGTAGACCGTGGTCGTCTTGCCGCTTCCCGCTGGCCCCGTCACCAGGACCGCCCCGGAGGTCTCTTCCAACAGGCGTTTGAGCGGAACCAGGACATCCTCAGGGAACCCCAGATCGTCCAGGACGTGATACTCCCTTGCGCCGGCGAACAACCGTACCACGGCCTTTTCGCCAAACACGGTGGGGAACGTGCTCACCCGCATCTCGCCGCTCTGGTGCTCGCCGCGGATGCGTCCTTCTTGCGGCACGTCGGTGCGGTACGTCAGGAGATCGGCCAGCACCTTGAGCCGGGCCACGACGTTCGAGGCGCTCGTGCGCGGAAGCCTGGCCGCCAATTGCAGCACGCCGTCGAGCCGGAGCCGCACCTCCAGTTCCTCAGCCGTCGGCCGCAAATGGAGATCGCTGGCGCCCAGGCGACGAGCGGCCGCCAGCAGCCGTTCGACCACAGCCACCGCATAATTGACGTCCTTCGGGTCCAATGAGGCGAATTCTGCCTGCAACATGCGTCCCTCGTCCGAAACCGCGTTCGTCGTGCATTCGGCCCTCTGGCATTCTGACAAGCGCGATTCCGGCGATCAAGGCCGCACTCGCGAAAACCGCCTCAGGGGTGTTTCTTCGAGAACGTGTGGCAAGCGCCGCACTCCATCGAGCCCTTGACGTCGCGAAGATCCTGTTTGCCGTGACAGGAGAGGCACGCCTTGACCTCGGGCGACGGCCCGGCAAACTTGCACGACTTCTCAAGATTGCGGTTGAGCAGTTCGATCGTCTTGACGGCCACGTCCGCGGTGAGTCGGCTGCACCGATCCTTCCGCTCTTTGGCCAGGACGTCGCTCCCCGAGACCTTGCACCAACGGCCCACCGACACATGGCACAGCACCGACCGCGACTTGCTCTTGGGCACCTCCGGGGAGCCGGCCGGCCGATAGACCGGAAGATCGTTGCCCTCGTACCAGGACATCAATTCGCCGATGATCGCCTCGCGGCGTTCCTTCTCGCGCACCACCAATCCGATAGCCGCGGCGCCGCCGTTGAGCGCCCCACACAGCGAGCCCCAGCCCCCAACGCCGCCTTCCCCATAGCACATCATCTGGACGGGGAACGAGCAGTACGGACCGCCCACGGCGCGGGCCAAGGCCGCCACGATGCTGCCGAAAACGCCGTACATACAGCCGCCGTCGACGTAGAGCCGGGCCGCTTCGGGCGCGACCGCCGGGCCGTCCAGTCGGACGTATCGCCATACGCTTGCGCTCTGTCCACTCGTTCCGTGGGACTGCTGCGGACCAGCAATCCCGGTAACCAGCAGGCCGGTCCCAGTCGCCAACCCCATCGAACTTAGCATAAACCTCCTGCTGATCGGTCTCGTCATTATTGACTCCCCAGGTTTCTTTATTGCGAACGCTTGCCTGCCTGTCGTACAAGCATGGGAAGGTGCCATTATTTCCAGAATCGCGCGGTTTCGCCACTGCAAATGGGGTTGTGCGATAGGGAGCATCCGCTCGTGGTGCGGGGTTCAGCCCGTTGAGCCCTGCGTCGACCGAGCGTGAACCAAGCGATGGGGCGGAAGACGCCCTCCCGTTCAGCGAGGGCTTCCCGGCGCACGTCCCCGCACCGCTGCCAGCTTGCTTTGCAGCGATCGTCCCTGTTCGGGATTGACCATCGCGACGTAAGCGACCATGCCGCCCAGCCAGGCGTCGAAGTTGGGCAAGCCGCGGCGGTTCTGGGCGGCCAGCCCTTCGCTCTGGGCGCGGTGTAAGATGGCCCTCAAGCGGCGGACCAGTTTGCGCGGGGCTGCCGGACGGCGGTTCACGACGATGCCAGTCACCAACTGTGCCGTGTTCTGCCGTAGCACGCGGGTCTTCTTCTCGTTGACCGCAAATCCTTCGTCCTGGCTGATGTGCCGGACCCGCGCCAATAAGTAACCCACAGACCGCGCCGGTTCGCCGCTGGCCGAAAATGTGGCGTCATCGGCATAGCGCGTATAGGTCCAGCCGAGTCTGCCGGCCAGCCCGGACAAACGGGCGTCGAGCTTCCGCGCCGCGCGGTTGCTCAGCGCAGGACTGGTGCAAGCGCCTTGCGGCAGTGCCCGGGGACCGGTTGCCACGTGGTACGTGGTCCCCGCATACTCGACGGTTCGCCGCGGACACTCCGTGCACAGGAGGGCCAGGATCGTGGCGGCGGCCGGCGAATAGCCCATCCCGCAGAACATCCCCAGGACCCGCGCCAAGGTGATCGAAGGAAAGAAGTCCTTCAGGTCCGTGTTCACCACCACCTCGCGCCCGGCGTGACCGGTGGCGTTGGTCACCGTGCTCCGCCCGCGCGCGAAGCCGTGGGCGGCGTCGTGAGCCGGGAGCTTGTCGAGGATGGTGTGCAAGATCCACTCCTGGCATCGACGCAGCTCGCGGTGCGGCGCGGCCAGTTCTCGCGTGCCGCCTCCCTTCTTCGGCACCGTGAAGCGGACGTAGTGGGTCCGCGTCGCCGCCTCGCTGTGAAACGCAAGCCACCGCAGGCGCGGGACGGAAACGCCGAGGGCCGCCGCCACGTCGGCCGGTGCAGCGAGCACCGGCAGCCCGAGTTGCTGGAGTCTCTCGATGTTGGCCCGGCGGTCGGCCAGCCCCCGAGAGACGCCCCGGCCGAGGAAGATGATGTCGGTCTGCCTGCGGCGCGCCACGGCCTGGGCCTTCAGACGCTTGCGCTCGGCCGCCTCGCGCTTCTTCTGTTGCTTGAGGGCCTCGCGCTCGTCCTTCGATCGGGCCACCGCCTGATCGGCCGCGAGCGCCGCATGGGCCAGATCGGGCCGCACCCGATCCATCTCGGCCCCGACCTTGTGGATGTGAACCAACTCGTCGGGAGTGAGCAGCCCTTGGCCGACCATCGCCCGGTCGATCAGCAGCGTGCGCGTATCGTCGGCGGGCGGGATCAAATCGCGGCGGCCGAACCAGGGATTCGACCACAACGGACGCCCGAGCCTCTTGGCCGTGCCGACGATTTCTCCGCGGGCAATCGGGGCGAACTTCGAGGCGTCCAGCCCAGCGAGTTCCGAGGACGTTCGCTGCGTCCACTGCCCAATGGGCGACCAGGGCGGCTCTTGACCACGCTGGAGCATGCTTGAGGCGCGGGCCTCAGCACCGAACAAGCGTCTCAGCCAAGCGAACAATCCCATCGTTCAATTCCCCGATCCACGGGCTGAAGCCCGCACTACAAACGGCCTTCAAGCACGCGTTACCGAAAACCGAGAACCACTGCCAGGGGCGGCCGGCCCTCTGACTTCGTGCTGCGGACCAAGGTCGTTCACCAAGGCCCCACCCGCCACCGGAGGCGGGGGACAGCCTCGGCTTGTCATGGCCCCGACTCCGGTGGCGGGTAGGGCCATACGAACAACGGCCTTGGGGAAGCATGGGTAGCCAACTGCGACCACGGCGGAACGCCGTAGCAAATAGGTCTCAGAAGGCCGGCACGCCCGCTGGCAGTGGTTCTCGGTTGTTGGTAACGCGTTCGTCGCGCGTTCGTAGGGTCATTCTGCCTCCGAATGCTTGTCGGTCAATTCGCGGCCCAGTTGCGAAGCCGATTGTACCACTGGACCGCGGAGCTGTCAGTTGTCTCGTCACCCTTGAGCGCCGCGTGGCGCAAGGCCAGCAGGTGCCGGCACGGACCCATGCGGATGCCGGCCCGCCGGTGGTGACCGCAAACGCATTTTCCCCGGCGGATCGTGCCGTCGGCATCGATCAGCAACTCCACCGGCTTGCCTTCCGCCTTGCCGGTGCAAACGACGGCGCCGCGGGGCGCCTCTTGCCGCGACTCGATGCGAACTTGCTGTCGGCTGACAATGGCACGCGAGGCAATCAGTTCCGCATTCTCCGGGCCGATTTCCGCCTCGCCCACCGCCATCGGCATGACTTGCCGCCAGCGATAGACGCCGGCCGCAAGATCGTAGATCACCTGGCCCGCATGGGCCAGATGCCCGAGGGCCGCGGCGCACGTCTCGGCCGACGCCACCATCCGGGCCTGGATTTCGTCGAACGGCGCTTTGCGCTCGGACCGCAGCCAGCCTGCCAGCCGGGTCACCAAGTCTCGTGGCGGTTGGACGGGCGGGGCCAGAAGATCGAGGGCCGAGCCGCGGGTCCAATCGTTGGTCGTCCATCCCGAAAGGCCCAGCGTCAACCGCATCTCGCCCATGCGTGCGACCCAGAAACTGGGCAACCCGGTGCCCAACAAGTACACGTCGAACCGCTCGGTCAGGGGCAGCAACCGCGCCAAGGCCAGCAGCCGCCGCGTGCCCCAAATGCGGATCGGCTCGCCCGGCGGCCCTTGATACGCCATGCCGTGCGACACGATCCGCTGCTCCCACGGTTCGAGGACCAGCACCGGCGGCTTTTCGGGCAAGACTTCGAAACGCATTGCTCGGGGACTTGATCGCGCCCGATGCCGCTTCAGCCAGGCCAGCACCGAATAGACGGCCTCGCGAGAAAGCACGACCCGGCGCATCGGCAGGCCCATCGCCGCCTGGATCTGCATGAAGCCGCGGAGCCACCCTTCCGGCAGATCGATCTTCTCCTCGCGATAGTCCTCGGCGTCTTTCGTGGCCACTTCAAAGCCGCTCGGATCGACGCGGAGCCGCGTCTGGCGATAGGATCGGAGCGATTGGAAATGGTCGTACAGTTGCCACGAGTAATCGACGTTCGTCGTGCCCGGCCGCATGTCCGCCGAAGGCTCGAAACCGTCTTCGCGCCCGACCGTCAGGCAGCCGTAGCTCGATTCGTCGGCCGAGAAACACTCGAAGAAGACCACGTCCTGTTCGACGGTCACCACCGGGTCGCAAGGCATCAGCAGACGCCATAGCTCGGGGTCGCTTCGCAGCAAGTACGTGGAGTATTGCTGCCGGGCCGCCCAATAACGGCGGCGGCAGCGATTGAATTCTCGTTCCAGGTCCGGCGGCACTTCGGCGTGCTTCTCGAGAATCTCTTCCTTGGCCCGTTTGTATTCTTCGCGGCGCAGCGTGGCGAGCCGTTTCCGCTCTTGCTGCTTCCACTCCTGATACGCGGACTTGTCGCGAGGCTTGAAGCGGAGGTCGCTGATCACGACGTCGTGCAGGGCCGAAATCGCCTCGCGGAATCGCAATGGCTGTCGCAGCCCGGCGTCAAAGGCCACCGGATCGCGCGACAAGTTCGGGGCAAACCGCAGGGTTTGGGTGGGCCCGCCGTTCACGAGCCCGCTCCGCCCGAGGTATGCCATGGTCAAGTTCATAGGGCCTCCCACCGAAGCTCGGGCAAGTGCTGCCGAACCAGACCGCCGATCTCCGGCCGGGCCTCGACCGCGGCCACTACGGCCGCCAATCCGGCCCGGGCTTCCGCCGGTCGGACCGAGCGCACCGCCACGGCCAGCACCGGTAACAGCGTCTCGGCCCGAGTGGGGTTGTCGGCCAGCGCGCGGGCGATCTGCTGCGTGGCCTTGGCCTTCTGCCGCCCACCGCGATGCACTCCCAGCAGCACCGAGCACCAGACCGGCGCCAAATCGTCGGCGCCGGCGCCCGGCAGCAAGGCCCGCCGCCCCAGTTCATCCACCAGCGGGAGGCGGAGGTCGTCGTAGGGAGTTTCCAGCAGCCGGCACCACAGCCCGGGGTCGGCATAGCCCGGCGATTTCGCGGGATCGCCGATCAGCCACCGCCAGGCGGACTGCCTGACCGAGGCCGAAGGACTGTCGAAGAACCGCAGGATCAACTCGCGATCGTAGGCCAGGGCCGTGCCGAGAATCGCCAGCGCCCAGGCGGCCAATTCGCCGGCCGTGGCGTCCGCTCGGGCGCCGGCCACGAGCGAAATCGCCTTGCGATCCTCGGCCGTAGCGATCTGCCGGGCCTTCAAGAAGTCCAACCCCATTCGGGCCACCGGGACCGGCGCGGCACAGGCCAGCCGGACGCAATCGGCCAGCGTCAGGCGATCGCCGGCGACGTGCCGCGCAAAGGCACGGCAAATCGCCTCCAGGGCCAGCGCGTTCTGTGTGGCGAGCAGCTTGAACCACGTGGCAACCGGCAGTTTCGCCACCTCGCCTGACGCTTCGAGTAGTTGGGCCCCGAACTGCTGCACCTCGTCGTCGGCGTGTTCCAGAAGACGGAACAACTCTTCAATCGGGAGCCCGGCCAGGCCGGCTTCGTGTACCCGTTTGAGCATCTCCATGGCCCAGAGCCGAACCAACCGCGATTGGGCTTCGGTCACCAGGGCCAGCGCCGCTTTGGCGCCCTCGGGCGTCTGCCACAGCGCGGCATGTTGCGGGGCGGGCGTCAACTCGCCGATCGACCGCCCTTCGCGCAGCCGGACTCGCGCCGAGCGGAACTCCAACGCCCCGTGGCCGCGAAAACACGCATGCACAAGTCCCCAACTGTCGAGAATGTGCTCGCCCCGGGCCAGGTCGTCGTCCTTATAGACGGCCAAGGCCCGCGCAATTGCCGGCACGTACCGCTCGGGATGCTGATGGCCGAGCCTGCGGAAGTATCGCCACACGCGGCGGCGGAGATAGTGGCGCGTGCGATGGGAGAACAGCCGTCGGTCTTCCGGGACGCGCGCCGACACCGTGATCTCTGCGCCCGCGCGCGGGTTGCGAGCCTTGACGGTCGACTCCCGCGGCAGCACGTCGCGCGGCGTGACGAGGGTCTCTTCCGTCCAGACCTCGCGAGTCTGCCAGTCGTAGCGTTGCCGGGTCTTGCGCACGCGCCGAATCAACACGTCGAACGCCACGAGGAACGACGCCATCAGTTCGTCGTCCCCGGAGGCCTCAACCTGCTTGAACAGGCGCTTCACGACCACGTTATGGCCCAGGCAGTCCAAGGGCCGCGTGAGATAGGCCACGATCTGTGCCCGGGCAAAGGGCCGCGGGTCGCGCTTCCAGCGATCCACAAACCCGGCCAGGGCCTTGGGCGACCGGACGGCCCGAAGGGCCTCCAGAAACCGGGAATCCTCGGCGCCGAAGTACTCTTCGGCCAAAAACATCGACCCGGCACCATGCGCTGGCGAGGGAGACATGAGCGGCAACCGCTTGTCGCTTGCGCAACTTCAAGGGGACGAACCGCGACACCAACGGCGGATTCTACATGAGCGACATGACGCCGTCAACCAAATACAACGATGCCCACCAAATGCTCAGGATCGTCAAGCCGAGCCACAGAGCCGATGGAGTCGTCCGTTTCGTTAGCGAGATGTTCGATCATGCGATCCGGCGCGTTGTCGGATTGCGTGCGATCTTATCGCTACCGCAGGCGAAGCATGTAGCGGGTGAAATCGGTGTCGAGCTTCTTGAGGTCGTCGCCGAAGGCCTGCCGGAACTCGCGCAGCCGCGTCTGGGGATCGTCCCACTGCATCGGCGGCTTGGCGGAAAGCATCTGAAGGTAGGCCATGTACTGCTTGGGCCGTTGGTTGAGCAGGAAATAGGTGAGGGCCCAAGCCTCGGCATAGGCGTCGAGCCCCTGTTGCGGGTCGCGGAGGCGCCTGTCGTTGCCGACCAGCGATTCCAGCGAGTCGGTCGGGCGCCGCTGGGCGTACTCTTGGAATCGCGATAGCCTCGCCGGATTGATCGCCCCGATGCTCTTCCACCCTTTGGCGCTGGACAGGTCGGGCGTCTCGAAGTACACGGCGATCCCCTCGCTGAACCACAGCGGGCAGTCGCTGAAACGGGTGTGCAGGCCGCAATTGTATGCAATTTGATGCGTCGCCTCGTGCACGACCGTGGCCACGGTCCGCTCGGCGTCCGGTTGCGCCAAGATGCGGTTGATCTGGGCTGCCGATCCGCCGCGTCCCACGCGCCCGGCCCCGGCGGTCCCCGTCAGGTCGAACATCGTCATACGGTTGGTCTTCAGGCTGAAGTAGCCGATGACCGCTCCGACGCTGTCGCGCAATTCGGCCCGCGCGTACTCCTGGTACGAACGCTGGTCGGCGAAGATGACCGCTACGAGCGGCCAGTCGGGCGTCTTGAGGGCGAACCCTCTGCGCGTCCAGAAGTTCGTGAACCCGAGGTACAGCCGCTCGAAGAGCGACCCGCACCAGGCCGCGTAGTCGCGAGAGGTGTTGTAGAAGATGAGATAGTGCGACGTGCGCCGCACCTCGAACCCATGCGGAAGCTCGCCCAGGATTCGTTGCGACATCTCGTCGGCCGAAAGCGGATGGAAGGGGAGGTCGTCGCTGGTGCGCGCGACAATCTCGTCGGGCTGGACCATCCAGATCACACCGTCCTGGGCCATCACCAATAGCCCGCCATCCTGGGCGCTGACCAGCACGCGTCCGGCAACCCGCGCTTCCTTGTCCTGCTGCCGCACCGTGACGTAGTCCAAGCCCTGCGCCGCTTGAGTCGACAACGCGATCGCGACCATCCATAGCGCTACAAACGAGTGGGATTTCATACATCCTCCGAAGGGACTTTCAACGGCCTGCGGGACTGCGCAACTATACTACGGAGCGAGCGCGTTCCCTAGCCAAAGGTCAAGGCGACCAAGAGGATTCCGCGGCCAAAGTTGGGGGGATCAGAGACCGGGGACTGCATTTTGCAGTCTGGGGCGGCGCAGAGGAGGAATTGCCGGCGTGCTCCGGCGAACGGGGCTGCCCTCCGATCTCCGATCTGTGATCTCCAATCTCCGTCTCTGCCCCACTTCATCCATCCTGCCCAAGTCTTCCGAGAATCCCGCCGACTCGTCTTGGCACATCGTGCGTCCGTTTGCTATAGTCCCGCCTCTTCTCCAGGGGCATCCCCTGCCTTGAGGTCCTGAGCGGGTGGCTTCGCGGATGAGTGAGGCTTTCAAAGAACACACTCGGCGACTCATGCTGGTCGCGCTGTTGGCGGCCGGATCCGGCTGCAAGGCCGGCTGGTGGCCGCTGGGCGGCAGGGTCTCCGACACCGTGCCCGGCATCACCCCGCCGCGCGAGCGCATCCTCGCGTTGAAGCAAATCGCCAAACAGGCCGCGGCCGCGAGTTCCGAAGAGCGGGAACGCATTGCGGTCCAAGTCGCCGAGGGCTATCCGCGGGAAACCGACCCCTTGGTGCGCCTGGAGATCATCCGCACGCTCGGCTCCTGCCCTGGTCCAACGGCCGAGGCCACCCTGGCCGAGGCCATCAAGGACAAAGACGCGGACGTGCGCATCGCCGTGTGCCAGGCCTTTGGCAAGCACCGGAACAAGGCTGCCTCCCAAGTGCTCCAGGAACGGCTCGGTGCGGATTCGGACCTCGACGTGCGCCTGGCTGCGGCCAAAGCGTTGGGCGAAGTCCGGGACCCAGATTGCGCGGCCGCGCTCGGCGCCGCGCTGGAAGACCGCAATCCGGCCATGCAGTACCAGGCCGTGTGCGCGCTCCGCAAGGTCGCGCCGGTGGACCTGGGCAACGACGTCGAGCGCTGGCGCCAGTACGCCAAAGACGGCTCGATCGCGCCGCCAAGACCCGTCTCGCTCGCCGAACGCTTGCGACTCCCGTTTTGACTTGCAGCGGGTCGACACTCCGCCGGAATTCGAGCCAGACGCCTCCCGAGTCTCGAAGCCATCGAAAGGCTCTGGCCCGAGCAGCGTTTGCGCCTCAAATCCGCATGACTTTGCGGTTGCCCCATGAAGGGAAAACCCGTACCATGGGTCATCAGCGGAGATTCTCGCTGGCAACGCCTCGCGGAGCCATCCACAGGGCGTGCTTCCTCGACAGGCACTTCGGGACCCAGGCTGGCATGGAAGGCAGCAGCGTTCGATGGCACGATCTCCATGTGGGCGATGACAAGCCGTCTCCGCACTGCTGCATCCCGACTGCAATGCCGCACGACACGAGGGCAGCACCCATGAAGCCCCTACGATTCACCGATCGCTTCAAGACCCTGTATAGCCTCGGCATCCGGCTTTCCGAGTCGACCGAGGCAGACGCGGTCCTGCTGTTGGTCGATGGACCCGCGGATTGGGCACGGCTCAAGAACCTTGCCGGCGACGAAAAGGTGATCGTGGCTGCGGACACCAAGGGCGAACTGGAAGGGGCGAGCGAAAACGGCTTTCAAACGGTCGTGCTGAACATGGCCGACAGCCCGGTTTACGACCGCCTCACGCAAGCATTGCTGGAGGCCGTGGCCGACGACCTGCTCGCCCCGGGGGCCTGCGTCGTGGCCATCTACAGCGGGTTCGAGGCCGATAATATGGACTCGATCAGCGTAATTAACCTGGGCGAGCACCTCGATCGGCTCACCGGCCGCGACCTGCGTCAGCTTGAGACCCGCGTGCCCCTGGATACGCTCAAGATCGTCGTCGATCTGGCGGCCGAAATCGGGCGCGAAGGCCGCGAAGGGAAGCCGGTGGGCACGATGTTCGTCGTCGGCGACACCCGAAAGGTCCTCTCGCACAGCCATTCCGTGGGGTTTGATCCGGTTCGCGGCTATAGCCGTAAGGATCGCAACCTGAACGACCCGCGGGTCCGGGAAGGCATCAAAGAAATCGCCCAAATGGACGGGGCGATCATCGTCTCGGCTGACGGAACCGTAGAAGCTGCTTGCCGTTACATCGACGCCCCGGCGACCACGGTGACACTCTCCAAGGGGCTCGGTTCGCGCCATTGGGCGGCGGCAGCGATCAGCCGGGCCACAAAGGCCGTGGCGGTGACGGTGAGCCAGTCGAACGGCACCGTGCGCATCTTTCAGAATGGCGAGGTGATGCTGCGGATCGAGCCGATCCATCGCCGGCCCATGGTCTGGAAGGACTTTGAATACGAACCCCCACCCGTCGCCGAGACGCGCCCCAAAGCAAAGCCGGATCCGGCCAAGCCCGCCCCGGGGACGCCTCCTGGTAAGTAGTTGAGTTGTGCTCTTGCATGCGTGCGACGGCAGGGCCGGCGGCCGTGTCACTGCGGCCGCAGCATCACCAGATCGACCTGGTAGCGACGGTACGCATCGTTCGGCTGGACGAGGCGAACGTTCAAGTAGCTCTTGGCCGGTCCTCGCAATTCGGGGACTTCATAGCGGAACAGCCCCGGATCGTTGGTCAAGCGTCGGCCGAATCCATAGTTGCCGATCAGCACGCGCAACAACTTCGATGGGTCACCCGTCGTCCCGTCGAACGTGATCTGCTCGACCATCTGCCGCGAATTGAAGTAGTAGGTCAGCGATCCAGCCAGATCGTCGCTGGCCGTGCCGGTCACCAACGGGACGCGGTATCCTTGCAGAGGCAACTGCGAGAGCCCGGCGCAGACCCAAGGCCATCGCTCCATGACCCAGGCGGGCGTCACCTCAAAGCGAAGGACCTCGGCGGGGTCAAGTTGGACCGGTGTGTCGTGCGGGCGCTGCCTCTTGTCGGCCGAAGCGGGCCGCCCCCCGTCGGCAGTTGCAAAGGCGCCTGGGCCTGTCGGCGAGAGCGGGTCCAGCGGCTTTCCCGGCACCGGAGTGCCGTCCCCGCCGGTTGCCAGCGACAACAACGGAGCCACTCGCTGTCTGGCCTGGGCCCACCAATTGCGAGCGTTGTACACCACGGGGGGGCTTCCCACCGCGATGATTGGCAGCAGAATCCAAAGCAGCTTCTTGGACATTCGGTCTCCCCCTTTCCTCTTGTCTCCACGTCTTCCTCCAGACTGCTTGGCACCTTCGGCGGCGACAGAAGGCAGAACCGCCAGGGAACACGCAGAGGAACACGGAGGAAGACAAGAGTCCCCTTGAACTAGGCATCGGCACGAAAACCGCCTAAGCTTGGCTACCGGCGGGCTCGTGTGCCGCCATCGGTTGAGCCCGCCTTTCCGCACGAATTGTTAGAACCGGCATGTCAGGCCAACTCGACGATTTCCGCTGGCTTGTCGACGAAGACGGCCGCCAATGGCTCCGCCGCGCCCAGGAGAACCAGGGTTCCGCGCTGGCGATCAGCCGGCAGCTTCGGAAGAGTCTTCCCAGCGAGCGAGCCCGGTTGGTGGTCGAGCAGGTGGAACTCCGTCGCCGGGCGGCGACGAAGTTCGAGACCTCCGAACATATGTTCTTCACCCCAGTCGGCCTTGAACAGGCCACCGAGTCATGGATCGC
>CAZFKF010000031.1:0-13642 GCA_964518805.1 uncultured Planctomycetaceae bacterium
AAACTGCGTGCCGTGATCGGACCAAACCTTCCCCCCATAATTCTGCGTCCGCCGGTCGCGCGTGTCAAACCGGACTCGGCCGTCATGGCATAGCAGCAGCCCGAGGCCCTTTTTTGTGTGGCAACTCGGCGCGCAACGGCACAGCATCTCGCGTGTGTGGTGAATATCACCTCAGGGCGCATTGAGCTCGGCGTGCGTTCACCCCCTCGGAAGGATTTGCCGGAGGGACTATAATTTGGCTTGGATCCATTGCAGCCGAATCTACTGAGCGAAGGAGGATTGCTGATGTGGTCGTGGTCCAAGCGGAGCGTAGTCATTCTGGCAGCAGCGGCGTTATTCGGCTGCTCGAACGAGGAGCAAACGCCGGTCGTCCGTCCGTCGGCGTCGACGAGCGGTGGCGCGCCGAACAAGATCGCCGGAGTGGCCACCCCCGTTTCGGTGGCGATGGCCAAGGCCAAGACCGAGACGGACCCGTCGGCGTCGCCCCCGGGAGTTCCGTTCTGGCCCCGTTTTCATGGCCCCAGAAACAACAACCTTTCGACCGAGACCGGCCTGCTCAAGCAGTGGCCCAAGGACGGTCCGGCATTGATCTGGACCGCCAAGGGGTTGGGCCACGGCTTTGCCAGCGTGGCCGTGGCCGACGGGCTGATCTTCACCGCGGGCAACAAGGACGAGAAGACGGTGATCACGGCCCTGGACCTGAACGGAAAAGCGCAGTGGCAGGCCGATGACGGGCCGGCCTGGACTCAGCAACATCCTGGCACGCGGGGCACGCCCACGATCGACGGCGACCGTCTGTATTACGAGTCGCCGCTGGGCGAATTGATCTGCTGCAAGGCCAAGACCGGCGAGAAGGTCTGGAGCGAGAACATTCTCAAGGAGTTCGGGGGAGAGAACATCACCTGGGCCCTGGCCGAATCGGTTCTCATCGACGGCGATCGGGTGATCTGCTCGCCCGGCGGCAGCAAAGCCAGCGTGGCCGCCCTCGACAAGATGACCGGAAAGACCGTGTGGACGGCGAAGTCGACCGGCGCCAAGGCCGGCTATGCCTCGCCCGTGCTGGCCGAGTGCCAGGGGCTGCGCATGATCCTCACCATGGACGCCAACGCGCTCGTGGGCGTGAATGCTGACACGGGCGAGTTGCTCTTCACCTTCCCGCACAAGACCTCCTACGACGTCAACGCCACCGACCCCGTGTACCACGATGGTCACGTCTTCATCACCTCTGGCTACGGGTCGGGCTGCGCGCTTTTGAAGCTCAACGTGGATGGCCAGAAGGCATCAGTCGAGGAAGTCTGGAAATCGAAGACGCTCGACAACCATCACGGCGGCGTGATCCTCCTGGACGGGTTCGTTTACGGCTCGTCGTACAACGGTCCCTGGGTCTGCCTGGAGTGGAAGACCGGGACGAAGAAGTACTCGGAACGAGGCGTCGGAAAGGGCTCGCTCACCTACGCCGACGGCATGCTCTACACCCTCAGCGAAAAGCAGGCCATGGGGCTGGTCGAAGCCACGCCCGACGGGCACAAGGTAGTCAGCCGGTTCACCGTGCCGTCCGGGGGCGAAGGACCGTCGTGGGCCCACCCCGTAGTCTGCGGCGGACGCCTCTACGTGCGGCACAGCGACCAACTGTTCGCCTATGACGTCCGCGCCGGAAAGAACTGAGGTCCGGCGAGGAAAGACCTTTCTTGTGACATTCATCGATTCACCGGTCCTAGGTGGAGTTGCCGCCGAAACGACAGGCGCCGAGCGCGGATGGAACAGTATGCATCGAAATCGACCCACATCATTGCGTGTGGCGTCTTGGCGATCGATCTGGGGGAAGTGCTCCGGCGGCTGGGACTGGACGCGACTCTGGAATTCCTGCCCGGCGGGCTTCACGCCAATCCGCTCGAACTGAAACGCCGCTTGCAGGAGCGGATCGACGCGGCCTCGGCCAGTCTCTCGATCGGCCGGATCGTGGTGGGGTATGGGATCTGCGGCATGGGCACGGCGGGCCTCTGCGCTCGGAACGTGCCGCTGGCCATCCCCCGCGTTCACGATTGCATCTCCCTGTTCCTGGGATCGGACGCGGCCTACGGACGCGAGTTCGCCCGCTATCCTGGTACCTACTACATTGCCGCCGGCTGGGTCGAGGAGAAAGCCCAGCCGCAGTCCACCCAGGACCGGCCCATCCAGTGCGGGCCCGAGTGCTACACCTTCGAGCAACTGCTGGCCAAGTACGGGCGGGAGAACGCCGAGGCCATCCGCCATTTCCTCAGCAGTTGGCAGCGGAACTACCAGCGGGCGGCATTGATCGACACCGGCGCCCCGGGACGCCGCAAATATGCGGCCATCGCCCAGGCCATGGCCGCCGAGTTCGGCTGGAAGTATGAGGAGATTGCCGGTTCCTACGAACTGTTGACGAAGCTGCTTTCGGCCCATTGCACGACGGACGAAATCCTCTGGGTCCCGCCGCATCACGTCACGGCGTTGGACGCCGTCGGCCGCGGACTCCAAGCCGTGCCGGTCTGGGAGGCCGGCGGAGCGTCGGCCGGCCGCGACCACACGCTGATCTTTGACGGGGAAGACGCCCACGCCGCGCCTTCGGCGATTTCGTCCGCCCGACTGGGGCTGGGCATCGATGCCGGCGGCACGTACACCGACGCGGTCCTCTACGACTTCCAGCACAACGAGGTGCTCCAGAAGGCCAAGTCGCTGACGACCAAGTGGGATTTCACCGTCGCGATCGGCAAGGCCCTGGACCGGCTCGATCGCGGCCGCTTGCGACAGGTGGACCTGGTGTCGATCTCCACCACGTTGGCGACCAACGCCATCGTGGAGGGACGGGGGCAGAAGGTCGGGCTGCTCATCTTTCCGCCCTACGGACTGTTCGATCCCGCGGACATTTCCTACCGCCCCTTGGAAGTGCTCGAGGGACGCCTGGAGGTCGATGGGCGCGAGCTTGCGCCGATCGATGCGGACGAGGTCCGCCGTGTGGTCCACCGCATGCTCGGCGCGCACCAGGTGGGGGCGTTTGCCGTGTCGGGCTACGGCAGCAGCGTCAACCCGTCGCACGAGCTTCAGGTCAAGGCGATCATCGAACGGGAAGCCGCGGTCCCCGTGACGTGCGGCCACGAAGTCTCCGGCAAGCTGAACTATCGCGTCCGCTCGGTGACCGCGGCGCTCAACGCGAGCATCATTCCCTGCCTGGAGTCATTCTGGGCGGCCATCGATCGCACGCTGCGCGATCGCGGCATCGCCGCCCCGCAGATGGTCGTCAAGAGCGACGGCAGCCTGATGAGCCTCTCGGTGGCCCGGCGGCGTCCGATCGAAACGATCCTCTCCGGCCCGGCGGCCAGCGCGGCCGGCGCGGGCTACCTGACCGGCCTGCCAGACGCGATGGTCGTGGACATGGGCGGGACGACCACGGACACGGCGATCCTTCGCGGCGGCCACGTCCGCACCTGCGCGCAGGGCGCCTCGGTGGGCGGCTGGCGCACGCACGTCGGCGCTTTGGATCTGCGGACCCTGGGCCTGGGCGGCGACAGCCTCATCGCCCGCGACAAGGAAGGACAGCTTTGCATCGGCCCCTTGCGCGTGGCCCCGGTCTCGTGGATCTACTCAGACGGCTCGGGCGATGCCCAGGCCATGGATTGGCTGGCGGCCCACTTGGATCGGTTCCGGCCCTCGACCCGCGGCATGGAACTGCTGGCGCGAACCGAAGGCGACCGGCCCGACGGCCTGTGCGAGGAGGAACGCCGGGTGCTGGACGTGCTGGACGAGGGGCCCCGCTGCCTCGACGAAATCGCCCAGCGACTCGATGCCCGGCACTGGCAGTTCCTTCCTCTGGAGAGGCTCGAACAGCGTCACCTGGTTCAGCGGTCGGCGCTTACGCCCACCGACGTGCTGCACGCCGACGGAACGCTGGAACTGTGGAATGCGGAGGCCGCGCGGCGGTTCTGCGGGCTGTTTTGCCGCCTGTTGGGCGTCACCGAATCGCAACTGGCGACGATCGTCCACGACCAGATCGTTCGCCGCCTGGCCACCGAACTCCTCAAGAAGCAGCTTGCCGATAGGGTGGACGGGGAACGCCTGGAGGACTCGGCCACCGCCTCGACCCTGGTGGAGAACTGGCTCGCCGGGGGCAACGAGCACTATCAGGTTCGCATCGGCCTGCGCTATCCGATCATCGGAATCGGCGCCCCGGTTCACTTCTACCTTCCCGACGCGGCCCGGCATCTGGACTGCCAAGCCGTGATCCCAACGCACGCCGACGTGGCCAACGCCATCGGCGCCATCACGAGCCGGGTGCTGATCCAGGTGAAGCTGGAGATCGTGCCTGGCGAGAACGGCCGCTACCGCATTGCCGGCCTGCCCGACGCCCCGTCGTTCGGCGACTTTCAACGGGCGCAGCACCATGCCGTCGAGGCGTTAACGCGAATCGTCCGTCAGCGGGCGAGGGAATCCGGAACCGAGGAGACCCGCGTTGAGATTCTCATTCACGATCATGTGGCCCCGGCAGCCGGCGGGAACCTGATCTTCCTCGGCCGCGACCTCACAGCCCGCCTCGCCGGCCGGCCCACACTTCGCACCGGCGATTCGCGATTCCGTCGCGAGTCTCCTGCATGACGACGCTGGCTCTTATCCTCGAACGAGGGGCAAGACCTGTCGCGCAGCAGGGGAGAGCATACGTTGAAGGAGGCGGTCTGGAAGAACGACTCCGAGGGCGTCGTTCCAGAAGGATCGGGGGCGGAGCGGCCGCGTCATCAGACCGCAAGGGAGGAGCGGCCCACGGAGACTCCTGAACTCGCGGTGATCGAGATTGGCGGTCAACATGGACAGCGGTCACTTGCAGGTCGCGAGACACGGCGACGTTTGCGTGGTGCGTTTTCGCCACCCGCAGCTTGACGCAGAGCTTCCCGAACTGGTCGGCCCGGAACTCTATGGCATGGCGGCCCAAGAGGACTGCCTCAAGGACACGGAAACCGAGGGCTTGGCCGCCTTCGCCCAGAAGTGAGCTTCCCCTACCCGTTGACCACGCGCTCGTCTTGGCCGCACGTCGCCGGGCCGTGCCCGAGGTGGTTGGCCACCATCTCGACCAGTGCATTCCGGTCGATCGGCTTCGCCATGTAGTCGTCACACCCGGCGTCGAGACACTTCTGGCGGTCCTCCTTCATGGCGTGCGCCGTGAGAGCCACGATGGGCCCGGACCAGCCCTCGGCCCGAAGCGTCCTGGTGGCTTCGTACCCGTCCATGACCGGCATCTGCATGTCCATGAACACCACATGAAAGGGTTTGCCGTCGCGCCGGGAGGCCAGGGCGGCTTCGACCGCGGCGCGTCCGTTTTCGGCCACCGTTACCTCGGCCCCTGCCTTCCTGAGCAAGAAGCCGATGAGTCGCTGGTTGTCCGGCGAGTCCTCGACCAAAAGCACCCGGCCATATTCCAGACGCGCAGACTCGTTTCCCGGTCGACGTGGAATCTCCTCGCACTGCGCGTCTGCCTCGCTCGGCGCATCGAGCAAGCGCACTCCTTCCAGTGGCCCGGTTGGAATGCTCACGGTGAAGACGCTGCCCTTTCCCTCAGTGCTGGTCGCCGAGAGGCTCCCGCCGAGCAGGTGCGCGAGTCGCTGGCTGATGGTGAGTCCCAGTCCGGTCCCTCCAAACCGCCGACTGGTGGACGTGTCGGCCTGGGTGAACGGCTTGAACAGCCTTCCCACGACGTCCTCCGGCATTCCGATGCCGGTGTCGATCACGCGGATCTCCAGACGCGGGGCTCCGTCCTTCGCCGCTTCGAGGCTCGTCACCAAACGCACTTCGCCGGCCTCGGTGAACTTAACCGCATTGCCAACCAGATTCATGAGGATTTGCCGCAGTCGGGTGGGGTCCGATTCGATGCGCTCCGGCAATTGGCCGCGGTATTCGACCCTGAGGGGCAGTCCTTTGGCTGCGGCCCGCACCTGCATCAGCGAGGCCACCTCCGCGATGATCGTGCGGGGGGAGAAACTCACCTGTTCCACGGCGACCTTACCGGCCTCGATCTTGGACAAGTCCAACACGTCGTCGATGATCTGGAGCAAGTGCCTGGCGTTTTGCGAGATGACCTGGAGGGGATCACCGATCTCCGACTGGCTGAACGGGCATTGCCTTCGGCACCCGCTGGCGAGCACGTCGATGTACCCGAGGATGGCCGTCATGGGCGTGCGGATCTCGTGGCTCATGTTGGCCAGGAACTCGCTCTTGGCCTGATTGGCGGCCTCGGCGCCTTCCTTGGCCTTGGCCAGTTCCTTATGCGCCAACTCTCGGGCGGTGATGTCGCGGGCAAAGGCGCAGTTGTACTCATTGCCGTCGCATTCGATGTGGTTCACGGCGATTTCGACGGGAATCAACCTGCCGCTCTTCGCGCGGTGGATGGATTGGATCACGAACGACTTCTTCCGGCGCAACTCCTCCCAGTGGTCGGGCCAGACCTCCTTGGGGAACAGAGGATCGATGTCGTGGACCGTCATCGAGCGGAATTCCTCGGCCGTGTACTCCAGCACCTGGCACGCCGTCTTGTTCACATACACGACACGGCCGAGGGGATCGAGCCAGAACACGGCGTCCGCGGTTTGGTCGACGCTAAAGTGCGCCAACTGAAGCGCCTTCTCCACCCGCTTGCGCTCGGCGATCTCGGCCCGCAGACTCGCAGTTCGCTCCTGCACCCGGTTCTCCAGAGAACTGTGAATATCCAGCAGGCGAGCCGCCAACGCATTGAAACTCGCCGCGAGGACGCCGATCTCGTCATGGGCCTTCACGGCGACCGGAGTCAGCGGCATGTCTTCCGGCTGGCAAGCCGCGTTCTTGAAATGGTTGCTGATGGCCGCCAGGCGATCGCCTACCAGGAAGCGAAACACGAGCACGGACCCAACGGACAGAACCACGATTCCGCCGGCGAGAACCCCCAGTTGGGTCCGGACGTCGGCGGCAATCGCCGCGTTCACCTTGTCCAAGGGAATTGCCACGGTGTCCAGGGCAACGACTTCGCCCGCCGAGCGGCCGAAACCTGCTGTCGGCCCGTACGTCGCAATCAGCGACGCCGGGGCGTCTTCTGGCCGGCCGTGGCAACGGAGGCAACTCGCGTCCATGCGGCGCGGGATACACTGAACGAAGCACTCCTTGCCGTTCATCACGATCTCGCCGCTCCACTGCGTCGCCTCGGGGTGTTCGCGGAAATAGGTAAGGATCTGCAACTCCTCCGGGCCGGCGGCGTTGACCGGGTTCCTGGGGTTGTCGGAGGAGAACTTGATCACGCAGTCGGGAATCGCCTTGCGTACTTCCTCGAACACGCTGCGGGCCACGAAGGAAGTGGACATCGCCTGCGGAATGAACTCGTCCTTGCCGACCCGTTGCTCCATCAGCGGACGGACCTCGTCGCCGATGTACTTGCGGATCGCAATGTCGAACTGAAGGGCAAGTTCCGCCTGGCGGGCCGTGAGGTCTTCCGTGTGCCTGCGAATCGAGAACCAGGTCCGCAGGAACCCCAAGACCGCGAACACGACGGCGAAGGCGCCGACGGCGATCAGAAACTTGGTCCGGATGCTCATGGCGGAGTCCTGGGAAACGTGCCTGCACTACAAGGTTAGGTCGCCCCCACGGTGCCGGGAGCGTCTCCCACGCGGCGGAGAGCCGCCAAGAATGCCGGTTGGATGGGTTTCAACGTCTAGGCCCCCTTCGCCGCAGTCGCGACCTACCAGAGCATCCCGGACATGGATATCCTGGAGATTAGCCGCGGCGAGGGGGCTGTTCGCTGTACCGTTCCCAAGACGTCGGACCGATGTCCCCATGCGAGCGCAACGTTCTTCGTCCCGCCAACTTGCGTCCCGTAGCTGCGTGGCGCATACTGAACGGCGCATCCTGGCGGGTGGGACCCGCGATGGTTCGCTGCCCAATCCCCGCTGGTTGCCCATACCTAGCCGTGCTCGGCCCCGACGCATGCCGGGAAACGTTCACGCCGTTGTGCACTTCGAGTGACGACTGTCCTACCAGGAAAGGGTCCGCTGATGACGAATGCCGAAAGCAAACAAGCCCAGGGTCTTGCCTCGCGTCGCGAGTTCCTCAAACGCACCACGGCCGCTGCTGCCGGCGCCGCGTTAGCCGGCGCCATCACGGCCCGCGGATATGCCGCCGAAAACAACACCATCAAGATCGCCCTGGTGGGCTGCGGCGGGCGCGGCACCGGCGCAGCCGCCCAGGCCATGAGCACCAAGGGGCCGACCCAACTCGTGGCCATGGCCGATTTCTTCAGCGACCGCCTGAAAGCGAGCCTGGGGGCCCTTGCCGGGTCGAATCCCAAGCAGGTCGACGTGCCGCCGGACCGCCAATTCGCGGGTCTCGACGGCTACAAGAAGGCCATCGATTGCCTCGGGCCGGGCGACGTCGTCCTCCTCGCCACGCCGCCGGCCTTCCGGCCCATCCATCTGGAATACGCCGTCCAGAAGGGCGTCAACGTCTTCATGGAAAAGTCATTCGCCGTCGACGCCCCCGGCATCCGCCGCGTGCTCAAGGCCGGCCAAGAGGCGGCCAAGAAGAACCTGAAAATCGCCGGCGGATTGATGAGCCGCCACTATAAGCCGCTGGAAGAGGCCGTCGCACGGCTGCACGAAGGCATGATCGGCGACTTGATCACATGTTGGGCATACCGCGTTCACGGGCCGGTGGGCTTCACGCCCAAGTCGGCGGGCATGAGCGACCTGGCCCACCAGATCCGCAACTACAGCAACTACACCTGGCTCAACGGCAGCTTCCTCCTCGACTGGCTGATCCACAACCTCGACGTCTGCTGCTGGTGCAAGGACGCCTGGCCGGTCTCGGCCCAGGGCCAGGGTGGACGCCAGGTCCGCACCGAAGCCGACCAACTCTTCGATCACTACGCCGTGGAATACACCTTCCCCGACGGCACGCGCCTGTTTGCCCAGGGCCGGCACCAGGCCAACACCTGGGGCTTCTTCGGCGACGTGATCCACGGGGCCAAGGGCTCCGCCGTGCTCGGCGAAGGGATTTCCGATCCCAAGATCTACAAGGGTTTCCAGCAGACTCCGGAGAACGTGATTTGGCAGTTCAAGGGGAACCTCCGCTCGCCGGAGTGCAACCACTACCAGGTGGAGCACGATCTGCTCTTCGCTGCCATCCGCGAGGACAAGCCCTACAACGAGACGGAACGGAGCGCCAAGGCCGCCATGACCGGCATCCTCGGGCGCATGGCCGCCGAATGCGGGCAGAAGGTGACTTGGGATGAGGCCATGAGCTCGAACCTGGAACTGGCCCCCGGGCTGGACAAGCTCACCGTGGACTCGCCGGCCCCGGTTCTGCCCGACGCCCAAGGCCATTACCCGGTGGCCATGCCCGGGCTGACGAAGGTGCTGTAGAGGCCCAGGCCGCGGATCGAGCCTCGGAGCCTTGTGGGGTGGGCCGGCGCTTCGCTTGGCCCACCCTAAGCTATTGGCCGACCGTCACATCAAAATGATCCACACAGTCTCCCCTTTCCCTTTGGGAGAGGGGCAGGGGGTGAGGGCAAATGCGACAGAACCGTCCGCACCGCAGTCTCTCCTGCACGGGCTACCCTCACCCAAAGAGAGAGGGGACAATCACGCGTCCTTCTCGGTTAGTGGCAAAGTCCCCATGCGTCTTTCGATTCCTGACAGTGCCCATCGTCACGGTCATGGCATTTAGCGCCACGTTGGGCGACGCGGCGGAGAAGCTCGGCAGTCTGACGGCCGATGCGAGCGCCGGCACCCAATGGACAACGCCGGCGGGCGTGGTCGAACTGGATCACACGGCTCCATCGGCTTGTCCGACAGTGCGCGTCGTACCCGGCGGCGAGTATCCGCTGCGCGAGCCCAAGCTGCGCCGTCTCTCGGAAACGTCGTTAGAGTTGAGCTACCGGATTACGCTGGCGGATCAGACGCCCCTGGATATCTCGCGGAAGATCAAAGTCGAGGCGTGCGTCGGCGGCGCGGCGGTCGTGGAACAGTGGCTCTTGACCCCCTCGCGCCCGATCACCGTCGATTGCGAGATCCAACGTCCGTTCGCATGGACTCCGGTCAGGCTGTCCGACAACTCGCAGATTGCCTTGCCGCTCAAAAACGGTTGGCTGAAGACCGCGTCGCTTCAGTCGCAGCCGGTGCGGTGCGAGTATCGCCTGGGCTACGCGCTGAGTGGCAAGGAAACGCCGGACTTGGCCCTGCCCGTCGTGGCGTTCGACAGCGGGGCGGGGAGTGCCGCGGCGGTGATGATGGATCCAACGTTCAGCTCGCTCGTCGAGACCCAGCGGACCGCGGCCCAGGTGAGCGGCACGATTCGCTTTCGCTATCTGGGCAGCCGCGTGCCGATCTCCGGACCTGAGCAGCGGCGATTCGCCTTGTGGATCGGCTCGGAGGCCGCGGGCGCGCAGGCCGACCGCGGCAACCGCAGGGCTTTCGCGGAAAGGGCCATCGACGCCTTCTTCGCCCTCATGCTGTCCGACGTGCCGCCCGGCCCCGCCTGGCTCCACGAGATCGCCATGGTCGATTACGACTACCTCAGCGACAACGGGCAGGGCTGGGATCGCGACCTGAAGGTCTTGGCCGAATGGCTCAAACCTGGAGAGCGGCGCCGCGTGGCGCTGTGCCTGCACGGATGGTACGATGCCCTCGGCCCCTACTGCTTCGATGCAGCCACGGGCCAGATGAAGAAGGAGTGGGTCGCCTTCCAGCCGACGCGCAAAGTCCGCCTCACGCAAGACGAGTTGAAGCGACGGCTCCGCGCGGCCCGCGAGCTGGGCTTTCGGGCCCTCCTGTATTTCGGCGACGGCCTGGCCTCGGATTCGGGCGTGCCGAGCTACCGCGACGATTGGGCGTATCGCGACGCCAAGGGCGAGAAGATCCCCGGCTGGCAAGGCCCCGACACGTTCGGCAAGACGTACATGCTCAACCCCTCGCACCCCGAAGTCGTGCGCTGGTACCTGGCCTACGTCGACGCGCTCTTGAAGACCTACGGCGCCGAGTTCGACGGATTGGTGTGGGACGAGACGTTTCACGCCCGCTTGGGTCAGATCGCCACGAAGCCCCAGCCGGCCTACTGCGATCGCGCCCTGATGGCGCTGACCAAGGAGATTGCGCGACGCGTACACGCCTTCGATCCGCAGAAGGTGTTCCTGGCCTCGGACTGCATCGGAATCCCCGGGTTTGAAGACGTGCCGGGCTACGCCATGGTGGCCCATGGCACGTGGCAAGATAGCTGGTGCTATCCGGCCGCGTGGTCGTACGGCCTGTTTCCCAACTGGCGGAACGTGCTTTGGAGCTGCAACTGGTCGCCAGTGAGCAACTATCATTTCACGCGCTGGGCCGTGCGCCATTTCGGCGTGCCGGTGGCGATCAGCAACGGCTGGGGCGACGACCTCGGGCCGTCGGAACTGCGCCCGTTTCAGCGGGACGAGATCCTGAGGTTGTTCCGCCAGCGGCTTCAGCAGAAGGACCGGGTCCGTTATCTGGCGGAGGATCCGGCGGGGCTTGTGGCCCGCGGCCCGCACGTGCCGAACCCGGGCGATCCGCCTCCGGTTGCCTCGCCCGGACTGGTCAATTGGGCTCTCGCAAGCCAAGGCAGTCGCGCTGCCGCGTCCTCGGAGGAGGCTCCGGGCTATCCCGCCAAGGGCGTCATCGACGGCGTACGCACCGACGCGGGCTGGGGTGGCGGACACGGCTGGGCCAGCGCCGAAGGATCGCAGCCCCCGCACTGGCTCGAAATCGATTTCGGACAACCCCGCCCCCTGACCCGGCTGGTTGTCATCACTTACGAGCACGATAAGAGCGCGGAGACGGCCGGCAAGTGGGGGATTCTCGACTACGAGGTTCAGGCGTGGACCCCTGCTACGAGCCAGTGGCAGGCAATCGTCACGGAATGCCAAGGCCGGGCCGCCAAGGTCCGCGTTCATACGCTCGATCAACCGGTGACGACTCCCAAGATCCGACTGCTGATCGGTCGCGTCGCGCCGCTGGACGGCCGCGCCCGTGTCCTCCAGTGCGAAGCCTGGGGACCGGCAGGGCCGTAGGACGACGTCAGCGTTGTCCGGCGGTCTCGTAGAAGTAGATCCTCTTGTCCGTGGCGCCTTTTTCCACGCGACGTCGCACAAGCCAATCGCAGCCGGCCAACGGGTCGCCGATCACGTTCGGCGGGGCGCAGAACGCCAGTCGTAGCCGCCGCGGCGTCTGTTCCACCGATTCGCGAATCCGGTCGAGCACGCTGGCGAGCACCTCGCCGCCGAACGAGTTGAAGATGTAGACCACGGTCACTTCGGACGGCACCACGAACAAGCACGCGTCCGCGGTGATCAGTTCCAGATCGTGACAGCGGAAACGACTGCGGCGCCGGGCCAGGTTCTCGCGTCCGAGGGCGCTGAGTTGCGCGGCGAGCTCCACCCCGACGATCTTGCGAAACGGATACTCGGCCGCCGCGACCATCATGCGGCCCATGCCGGCGCCGTAGTCCAGCAACACGTCGCGGCCGGGCTCAATGGCCAGGCCGCGGAGGATTCGCCGAATGTCGGCATAGTGGGTCGGCTCGTAGTCGTTGCAGCCGGGATCGTCGATCCCCAACTCCGACGTCGTGATGTAGCCGGACGAACGAATACCCAGACGCCAATCGTTCCAGCGGTCGACGATGCGGTCCCAGGCCCGGGCGATCGCTCGCCGAAGCCCCTCCTCCCTCACGCGCTCGAACACGCGGCGTATGGAACCAGCCATGGGTCGTTTTCCTACCTGAGAGTCATTCGCTTCGCGCTACGGGCCAGGATCGTATCCCGCCCAGAACGACTGCGATGGATCGCCGTAAAGCTGCATCATCCTGCGGGCGACTCTCACGGGATGATGCCAGCGCCGCACGAATTGTTGCCCGCGGCGGCCAAGGTCTTGGCGAAGTCCGTCATCCTCCAGCAGTCGCGCCAAGACGGACGGCAGCGACTCGGGCGTGGCGTTCTGGATCGGCAGATCCTCTCGCATTGCCGGAGGAATGCGGGCCAGATCGTCGTCGTTGAGATACGCCACGACCGGCACGCCGCGGGCCATCGCCTCGACCGCCACCGCTCCGTACCATCCCAAGCGAAGCTGATCGACGAGCACGTCGGCCTGGGCGTAGGTCTCCAGGGCCTCGTCGCGTGGCAGGAACTCCACGAGCTGAAGTTCGTGGGGATGCGTGGCTTGGAGGGTCTGCGAAGCGGCCACGACGAACTCCGTGCCCTTGATCGACCGATTCGACGGGGCATGAACGATTCGCCGCCCCACGCGGCAGGGTTTCGGCGGCAATTCCGGCAGTTGCGTGGGGAGGGCCACGTAAGGGAGAAACTCGGCCGAGGGCACGTGGGCCATCAGGTCGGGGTTGAGGCAGAACACCTTGTCGGCCCAGCGCTGGATCTCGGCAGCCCAGCGTCGCAGCTTCGCTTCGTAAGCGGCGTCGCAGGCGGCGATGTCGCAGATCCCCGGCTGGCACGGCGAATAGGGCCGCTGCCACGTCGCGCTGCGGAAGCGGACTTCGCACCCTTGATACGTCACGAAGATCTTCTTACCCAACGCCTTCCAGAACGGCAGGTCGCGGCGGTCGAACAGGCCAAATCTCCCCTCGCACCGCAACAGGCTCCGCCCGCTGTAGAGGT
>CAZFKF010000032.1:0-13623 GCA_964518805.1 uncultured Planctomycetaceae bacterium
GAGTACGTTCATCGCGCGCGTGTAGCGTCGCGCCGGTTGCGCCAGGCGCTGGCGGTGTTTGAAGACTGCTTCGCCAAAGATCGGGTGAGCTTCTGGAGGAGAGAGATCCAGCGGCTCGGGCGCGGCCTGGGCACGGCGCGCGACAAGGACGTGCAGATCGCCTGGGTTTCGGAAATCCTGGCCCGCCTCGACGAGCGGCAGTGCATGCTTGGCGTGGCGCGCGTCCTGGTCCGTTGCCAGCGCAAGCGGGAACGCGTCCAGCCCAAGGTGCTGCGGAGGCTGCGGCAGTTGCTGGCCGGCCGGGCCCTCCACGAGATGCTCACCGCCACCAAGAAGCTCACCAGCGCGGCCGAAGGCAAGGAGGTGACCGAACGGAGCCCCGTGGTGTTCGAGCGTGCCTCGCAGCACATCGCGGCGCGCGTCGATGAACTTCGCGCGTTCGAGCCCTGCCTGGCGAATCCCGACGATCACCAGCAGCACCACGCCATGCGGATGGCGGTCAAGCGCTTGCGGTACACGATGGAGCTGTTCAAGGCGATTTACGATGGCGGATTGGATCGCACGATCGAGGCGATCAAGCAAGTGCAATCGCTGCTCGGCGACGTTCACGATTGCGATGTCTGGACCGCGCAGCTCGACGGACTGCTGCAGAAGCAATCGAAACGGATGACGAAGTACTTCCGGCACGCAGGGCCGCTCGCAGAACTCCAGCCGGGCATCGATTTCCTGAGACGGGATCGCTGCCGGCGTCGCAAGGACTTGTTCTCGACCCTGGTGCAGTTCTGGCACGAGCGGACCGAAGCCGGTCTCTGGGACGAGTTGGCCGAGGTCGTCCATGGATGCGGCTGCCCGGCGTCGAAGCCCTCGTCCGCCGCGCGACGTGACGAGATCTCGTCGACGCCCGGCGGAAATGGCTCGGCAGCGGCGACGGCGAAGTGCGGGGGCGAGCCGTCGCGCGGGGGCTCCGGCATCGTGGAAGCCGGCTGAGTCGGGACGAAAGATCGGACTTGATATGGAAGCCTCCCAGCGCCCCGCCCCGAATCCCCCGGTCTCCAAGACCGTCGCCGCCATCGACGTCGGCTCCAACGCCGTCCGGATGGTGATCGCCGAGGTCCTCCCCGACGGCCGCACGGAGATCCTCGAACGGCTTCACCGTGGCGTGCGATTGGGGCAGGACACGTTCCGTCGCGGACGGCTGGGGGGCCAGTCGATGCAGGCGGCCGTGGCCGTTCTCCGCGATTTCCGCCAATTGTTGAACTTGTACAAGGTGGAGCGGATTCGCGCCGTGGCCACCAGCGCCGTGCGCGAGGCCTCGAACTCCGAGAGCTTCTTGAACCGCATCTTCATGGCCACCGGACTGAACGTCGAAGTCATCGCCACCTCGGAGGAAAGCCGGCTGACGGTCTCCGCCGTGCGCCAGGTGATGGGCGATGCGATGGGCGTGGCTCACGGCTGGGCCTTGATCGCCGAGGCGGGCGGCGGCAGCACGCTGCTGACCATTCTGGAGGAAGGCGAAATCGCCTCATCCCAAAGCCTGCGTTTGGGCTCGATCCGATTGCAGGAGACGCTTTCGACCAGCGGCGAGGCCCCGGACCGGGCCGTCGACCTGTTGCGACATCACATTGCCAACGTGGCCGCCACCCTGCGAAGCTCGCAGCCGCTTTCGCATATCCGGTCGTTTGTGGCCGTCGGGGGCGACGCCCGGTTCGCCGGCCGTCAGGTCGGCAAGCCGATCGGTTCGGCGGACCTCTATACGATAGGCGAATCCGCCTTCGACAAGCTGGTTGCGCGGTGCGGGCGTCATTCGGCCGAAGCGCTTGGCAAGAAGTACGGACTCCCGTTCAGCGAGGCCGAAACGCTCGTTCCGGCCCTGTTGGTCTACCAGCAGCTTCTCCACGAGACGAGCGCTAAGCGGATGATCGTCTCGCACGTCTCGATGCGCGACGGCCTCCTTCTGGAATTGGCTCACGAGGTCCGCGGCGAAGAAGACACGGCCCTGGTCGCCAGCGTGATCCGCTCGGCCGAGTCGATCGCCGAAAAGTACCGTGTGGACCTCGATCATGCCACCAGCGTGACCGACTTGGCCGTGCGGTTGTTCGACGAGCTTCAGCCGGAGCACGGATTGAGCGCGCGCCAGCGTCTGATGCTGCGCGTGGCCGGGCTGCTGCACGAGATCGGCTCGTTTGTGAGCAACGTGGCGCATCACAAGCACAGCTATTACTTGATCGCCCATTCGGAGATCTTCGGGCTGAACCGCGACGCCACGGAGATCGTCGCCCACGTGGCCCGCTACCATCGCCGCTCCAGCCCCAAGACATCGCATCTGGAGTACATGGCCTTGCCGCGCGAAGCGCGGATCGTGGTCAACAAGCTCGCCGCGATCTTGCGCGTGGCCGACGCCCTGAGCCGCACGCGCGGCCGCAAGCTGGAAAACCCGCGATTCGAGCGGCGCGGCGACGAGTTCGTGATTTCCATGCCGGGCGCCACCGATTTGCTCCTGGAGCGTCGCTCGCTGGCGGCCAAGGGCGACATGTTCGAGGATATCTATGGAATGCGGTTGCGGTTGGAGGAGGCGTAGGAGGCGATCGGATGTGAGCCACTTTGCCCCGCAGGGGCAATCGAAAGTAGCCCAGCGATTCATCGCTGGGTTGGGAGGTCAGACCGGATGCCGCGTCCCGTAGGGACGCTTGAACCGAAGAGGTGAAACGGGAATTTCGAGCGTCCCTACGGGACGCGCCATGATTCCTGCGACACCCTCTTCCCAGCAATGAATTGCTGGGCTATTTTCAGTCGTCCCTCCGGGACGTGCCAATCCTGCTCGTTGCATCGCCTTGGTACATCGAATGCCTGACATCGACCTGAAATCGCCGGAATACTACATCAACCGCGAGCTGAGCTGGTTGGAGTTCAACGACCGCGTGATGCAGGAAGGGCTTTCGGACGACGTGCCGCCGATGGAGCGGCTGAAGTTCCTGGCCATCGTCAGTTCGAACCTCGACGAGTTCTTCATGATTCGCGTGGCCGGGCTGATGCAGCAGACGTCGGCGATGGTCGACCGGCCCGATCCTTCCGGCCTCACCCCGGCAGCCCAACTGGCCGCGATCAGCCAGCGGACCCATCGCATGGTCGCCGAACAGACCGCAGGGATCGACAGGCTCCTGAAGTCGCTGGCCGAGCAGGGCATTCGGGCCCTGGAACTCAAGGACTTGGATCCGCGGCAGGAGAAGTTCTTGCGCCAACATTTTGCGAGGGAAGTGCTCCCCGTGCTCACGCCGTTGGCCGTCGAGGAACTCGACCCGTGCCCCCTGCTTCCCGGGCTGCGTCTCCATCTGGGACTGGTGATCCGGCCTCGCCGCAAGAAGTCCGCCGACGAGAAGATCGCCGTCGTTCCGATCCCATCGCAGTTGGCTCGGCTGGTGGCGGTTCCGGCCGACGAGGGGCTTTCGCTGGTGCGTCTCGAAGAGATCCTCGCGGCCAACGCGGCCCAGGTGTTTCCGGGCTACGAGGTGCTCGCCAGCGCCGTCTTCCGCATCACGCGCGACGGCAACGTAGAAATCCAGGACGACGACGCCAGCGACCTCCTGCACGTGGTGGAAGAGGCGGTGCACATGCGCAGACGCCGTGCCGCCGTGCGATTGGAGATTTCCACCGGGGCCGATTCCCGGATTCTCGACTGGCTTACGGGCACGCTCCAGTTGAAGCCCGAGGACGTGTACCACATCGGCGGAATGCTCGATGCGACCGCCCTCTGGGCGATCGCCAACCGATCGGGCTACGACCACCTGCGCCTGCCGGCCTGGCCGCCGCAGGGCCCGCGCGACCTGATCGGCGTCGAGGACCTGTGGCAGACCCTGGATGAGAGAGACCTGCTTCTGCTCCATCCCTACGAGAGTTTCGACCCCGTGATCCAGTTGGTCGAACGGGCCGCCGAAGACCCCGACGTGCTGGCCATCAAGCAGACGCTCTACCGCACCAGCGGCGACTCGCCGATCGTGCGGGCCCTGGAGCGGGCGGCGGAGAACGGCAAGGAAGTGACCGTGTTGGTGGAACTCAAGGCCCGTTTCGACGAGGCCCGCAACGTCACCTGGGCCCGGCGACTGGAAGACGCCGGTTGCCACGTGATCTACGGCATCGTGGGATTCAAGACGCATGCCAAGGCCCTCCTGATCGTTCGCCGCAGTTCGGGCCGCGTACGGCGGTATGTCCACCTCTCGACCGGCAACTACAACGACCGCACCGCCCGGCTCTACTCCGACGTAGGACTGATGACCGCCGACCGTGACGTGGCCGGCGACGTGGCCTCGCTGTTCAACCTGTTGACCGGTTATTCGGAGGCGGTCGGCTGGTCGAAGCTCACGGTCGAGCCCGGCCGGCTGAAACAGAAGTTCATCGACCTGATCGACCGCGAGATCGAGGCCTCGACCCCCGACCGCCCGGGCCTGATCATGGCCAAGGTCAATTCGCTTCAGGACCGGGACATCGTCCGGGCGTTGTATCGGGCGAGCCAGGGGGGCGTCAAGGTGATGCTCAACATCCGCGGCATCTGCTGCCTGCGCCCCGGTGTCCCCGGCGTCTCGGAGAACATCGAAGTCCGCTCGATCGTCGACCGCTACCTGGAGCACGCGCGGATCTTCTACTTCCGCAACGGCGGTCACGAAGAGGTCTATTTGTCGAGCGCAGACTGGATGCACCGCAACCTCGAGCGGCGGATCGAGATCATCTTCCCGGTCACGGCTGCCGCGCTGCGCCGCCGCCTGATCGAGACCCTGCGAATTTACTTCGCCGACAACCTGAAGGCCCGCCAACTCCTGCCCGACGGCATCTACCAAAGGGTCCCTCGCAAGGGCCCGGCGGTCCGTGCCCAAGAGCACTTCTACCATGAGGCGGTCGAAGCGGTCCACGCTGCCCAGCACGCGGCGCCGCAATTCCAGCCCCTTGTCAAACCGAAAGAGTAGGCGACCGCGGCATCGGCCTACGGCTGCGACGCACCGGTGTCGAACTGCCCGACCATGGTTTGAAGCGCGGTGGTGATGTCGTTCAGGCGTGCGACAGCCTGTTCGGCGATTCCAGCGCCGGCAGCGGTATCCTTCACCGCCGAATCGACCAGATGAATGTTGCGGCTGATCTCGCGGGAGACCGTTGCCGACTCGTTGATCCCCTGTGCGACGCTGGCGACGACATTGGAGTTCTGGGCCAAGTTGACCGCGATTTCCCGGGTCGTCGAATTCTGCTCGCCGACCGAGGAGGCGATCCGTCGGGACATGTCGTTGACGCTGACGATGGCCTCGCTGATGTCGCGGAGGGCCTGGACGGCGTCCGAGGCAACGCCCTGGACGCCCGCAATGCGACGACGTATGTCCTCGGTGGCCGTGGCCGTCTGATGGGCCAACTCCTTGACTTCGGTGGCAACCACGGCGAACCCTTTGCCCGCCTCGCCGGCCCGGGCCGCCTCGATCGTGGCGTTCAGGGCCAGCAGATTCGTCTGTTCGGCAATATCCTGGATCACGTCGACGACCTTGCCGATTTCTGAGGCCGCAGAACCGAGTTGGTCCATCTTGGCGTTGCTGACGCGCACCAATTCGGCGGTGCTGTCGGCGGCGCCGGCCGCCTGTTCGGCGTTCTTGGCGACTTCGCCGATGCTGGCGGTCATTTGTTCAACGGACGAGGCGAGGGTTCGCGCCGTGGTCGACATCGCATCGATCGAGGCGGACATGTTGCGCATGTTGGCGGAGAGTTCCTCGGCAGCGGCCGCCACGGCAGAGGATTGGCCGGCTGCCTGCGTGGCCCCGCCCGACAATTGGGTCGCGGTGTCTGACAGCTCGTTCGATGCCTGGGACAGAACGCCCGACTGCTTGCTCACGTCGAGCAGCGTGATTTGGAGTCGTTCCATGAGCGCGTTGACGCTCCGCGCGGCCGCGGCGACTTCATCGTGTCCTCGGCTGTCGAATCGTCGCGTAAGGTCCCATTTCCCTTGGATGAGTTCGGTCAATCCTCGCGTGAGATTCTCAAGGGGCCGCGTGATCCTTCTCGCGAGGAAAGCATTGCCCGCAGCCGCCAACACCGTGGCAACGGACACGGGAAGGAGGATGGCAAGCAGCAGCCGCGACTTGGCTTGCTGGATGCTCGTGGTGGGATATCCGACAAAGAGCATTCCTTGAACGCTGCCCGTCGAGTCGCAAAGCGGCGAATACGCCACGCCGTATTGCGAGCCGAGGATCGCGGCGGTTCCGTTGAATACCTCTCCTCGATGCAAGACCGTCTCGATGGCCGCCGGGTTGTCGAGCTTCGTGCCCACCGCCCGCTTCCCGTCGCTCTCGATCGTCGTGCTGATCCGAGTGTCTCGGTGAAAGACCGTGCATTCCACGCCAAGCCGTTTCTTGACGTCATCGACGAAGCGGTGGTTGGAGAAGGGATCGCAACCCACGGTTACCGCACCGACGATCTTGTCGCCCGACCGAATGGGACAGCCTGCTCGCAGCGTGAATGCCGCCACCGTACCGGGTTCAATCCCGCAGTTGCGCTCGCCTCGCAGGGCTTTCGCGACGTTGGCCTGGCCGAGCACACTGTCACCGGCCTTCTCCGAATGCCCGCGCGCCAACACGACACCGTTACGGTCGGAGATCGTGATGACGTCCACTCCGGAAGCCGCCAGGTTGCAGCGGGCGAATTCGTGCAGCGCGGACTTGTCGGCGCTCTCGACCGCTTTGACGACGTTGGGCTGACCAGCCAGAACCTGACCGAGCAATGTCAGATGCTCGAGTTCCTTGGCCAGTTCCGTCTCGACGCTGGCTCTTGAACCCTCGACTTCCTGAAGCAAACGACGGCTCAAATCCGAAGCCACGGACCAATATGCTCCCCCAATCGCCATAGCGCAGACGAGCGCGATTCCTCCAATACTGGTCAAGACCAACTGAGATCGCAGGGACAATCGCACGATGTCATCTCCTTCGGGTCGCGGACGCTCGGGACGAACGCCGACCGTTCGATGGGTCGGCTAAGCTGTATAGATCATTCCGAGGCGGCATGCGGGCGATGGGCTTCTCTACCAGCACCATTCTTGCTGCGGGCATGGACGGTGGCCCGCGGTGTCCCACAAATCCGCTCTATCCCAAACGAGCAACATGCAGGGCGCGCATGTTCAGCGTGGTTGTATTCGTGGGACCCATGGCATATGCCCGCCACCGGATTGCGGGGCACCGGCGGCAACTGGCAAACAAGCCGGCCATCGAGTTTGGGCACATTCCAGACCGCGGGCGGGTCGGCGGCAGGCAATTCGCTTCGCCGCAGTCGCGACCGTGGCGGGCAAGCGCCGATCGGGCCGCCCCTCGCTTCATGCGTCCGGCTCTCGCGGTCCGCCTGGCGGGAGCAAGTCGGCCAGGGGGCAGCCGGCACACAAGGGGCGCTTGCGGCAGTGCTGTTTGCCCACTTCCACCAGCAAGGCGTGATACTCGTTGAACAGCGATGCGTCCTCGGGCAGGCCGCTGTGGAAATGGTCCTGGATCTGGTAGTAGTCGGTGTCGAACGGGAGCCAGTTGTGCCGGGCCATGACGCGGTGGGTATAGGCGTCGACGACGAACGTCGGCAGTCCACCGGCATAGAGCAGGATCGAGTCGGCTGTCTCGGGCCCGATGCCGCTGACCTCCAGCAGTTGCTCGCGCAGCGCAGGAAGGCCGGTCCCGAACATCGTCTCCAACGACCCGTGATACCGACCGACGAGGAAATCGAGCAGGTTGTGAAGGCGTCGGGCCTTGATTCGATAGTAGCCGGCCGGGCGGATCAGCTCTTCGAGCTCGTCCAGCGGAACGTCGTGCAGGGCCTGCGGTTCGAGGAGATCGTGACGGCGGAGGCCATCGATCGCCTTGCAGACGTTCTGCCACGACGTGTTCTGCACCAGCACGGCGCCGACGATGACCTCAAAGGGTGAATCGGCGGGCCACCAATGCTGCGGACCGTAGGCAACATACAAGCGGTCGTACACTTCTTTCAACGTGGAGTTCATGGGCGGGCACGCTGGCTGGAAGGGTGGTTGCGGCTTGCGGTCCGTTGCGTCATCTTACTCGGTTTGCGGCCGATGCCAACAGCCGAATCCTCCCCGACGTGGTGGTGCGGGTCGCGTCGATTCAAGCGACGGCGGCAGCGGCGTCGAAGATGAACGAGGAGCAGCAGCGTCCCTTGTCCGCACACAACGGCACCGCTTTCCATGGCTTCGATCCCGCCGAGTGACGCTGATCGTACTTCGCCGGCCGCCGAGTATTGGGTGTCGTCGAGACAGCCGCTGGTGAGCCTGGTCTTCGTTGCCCCGCTCTTGGCCATCTATGAGGCCGGGGTCATCGTCTTGGGCCCGAAGGCGGTTCGCAACGGGGCCGACATGTGGCTGCGCGGCTTGCTGGAGTGGATGGATTTTGGCAATTACTTCCTGCTGCCCGCGTTGGTTGTGGGCATCCTGTTGGGCTGGCACTACACGATGCGGCAACCGTGGCGCGTGTCGCGGCCGGTGCTGTGGGGCATGGTCGCCGAATGCCTCGTGTTGTCGCTGTGCCTGCGGGGGCTGTCGTATGTGGCCGCGTTTGCTCTGCAGGCGGCCGTGGGATTGATGTCTCCGGCCAAGGCGGCAGCGCTGGCGAGCCAGCCCCCGGGATCGCTGGCCCGACTGATCGGCTTCCTCGGCGCCGGGGTCTACGAGGAACTGCTCTTCCGGCTGATTCTGCTGTGCGCGGCAATCTGGCTGATCCGCCGATCGGGACTCTCCGGCCGGACGTCCACCGTCGCGGCAGTGCTGGCCACGAGTGCCATCTTCGCTGCGGCGCACTATGTGGGGCCATACGGCGACGCGATCGCGTGGCGGGACTTCACCTTCTGGTACGGCATCCTGTTTCGTTTCGTGGCCGGAGTGTTCTTCAGCGTGCTCTTCGTGTTTCGCGGCTTCGGGATCGCTGCCGGGGCCCACGCCGGATACGACATCCTGGTGAAGGTTCTTTGAAAAGTCTCCGGCCCGGCAAGCATCCATCGCACGCCTTCGATGCTAGCACTCCGAGCTCGCCTCGTTGAGCACATTGCGTGCCATTTGTCAAGTGATTCGAGGCGGCAACCCGCACCGCCGACAAATCGGCTTTGTGA
This sequence comes from uncultured Planctomycetaceae bacterium, assembly GCA_964518805.1. Taxonomy (GTDB): domain Bacteria; phylum Planctomycetota; class Planctomycetia; order Pirellulales; family Thermoguttaceae; genus CALFBP01. The sequence goes on from CAZFKF010000032.1 coordinate 9,118, forward strand.
TCTGCCGCGGAAACGTCTATAATGCGAGTGCGGTGCTCAGGGAGCCGTCTACATTTAGCGAGTCAAGGGGAACATACTCGTGCTCACGGTTCGACCCAAGGTTGCGGAACTGGTCTTCCAACTTTACGGGCGAGCGTTGCATCCTGAACTGTTCGAGGTCTGTTCTTCAAGCGCGATCCAGCGGGAGAACTACGAGGCGAAGATCGACATTACGAGCACGGGACACGTGGTTGCGTGGCGCCACGCCGGCCTGACGCTCACCGAGGTGGCGACCAGTGCGCACCATCCGCTGCCCGAACGGCGCCGGTTGATGAGCTACCGCCTCAAAGGTCAGCGGCGCGACCGCGTGGATTGCCGCGGCGGCGTGAGCTACTCGGTCGATTTTGAGCTCGAACCGGTCGACCCGGAGTTGTTTTGGACGCTCCAGGAAGAACTGATGCGCGACGGCGAGCACCAGGGGCTGCTGCAGCGATTCGACTCAAGCGGTCGAATCGCCTTGGGCGCGATCAGCTACGTGAATGTGGAAGCGCGGGCCCGCAGCTTCGTGGTCCAGGCGTTTCACACGTTCCCCGACGACTACGCCGTCGTGAAGAGCCGCTCCGTATTCCTGATCGGGTGATCGTCGGTACGCACGCTGTGATTGCCGCGAGCGAGGGGCTCCGCGCGCAGGCCGCGGACAGCACGTGGCCGCGTACCTGATTGTCTCACGCAACGCTAAAGCGACGCCAGGAACGATTCGATCGCGGTCGTGGTGTGTACCGGCTGTTCGACGGGCGTGAGGTGCCCGGCGCCGGCGATGGTGACGAGCTTCGCATTGGGGATCTTGGCGGCGATGCTCTTCATCTCCTCCAAGGTGGAGATTGCGTCGAACTTGCCGACGATCACCAGGCAGGGGCAATCGATCCGCGGAAGCATCTCGGTGGAATCGGGGCGTTGGCCGATTCCTCGCGCCGCCGCGGCGATGCCCTGAGGGCTGTTGGCCAAAACGACCCGATGCAACCCGATTGCCAACGCCGGATGCGTGGCGATCGTCGAGGCGGCTAGCAGTTTGGGGATCATCGTCTGAGCGACCGGCTCGGGGCCTTCGCGAAGCACGCGATCGATCAGATCGTCTCGCGCGGCGCGGGCCTCGGGCGTGTCCGCCACGGCGCGGGTATCGCACAGGATCATCGCCCGAACGCGCGACCGGTACTTCCGATAGAACTGCCACCCGACGTAGCCTCCCATCGAGAGCCCGCAGTACACGACCGGTTCGTCGACTTCCTGCGCATCGAGTAGTCCGGCCAGATCGTCGGCGAACTGCTCCATGGTCACGGTGCCTTCGGTGACCTGGCTCCGGCCGAACCCGCGAAGATCGGGGGCAATGACGCGGTAGCGCGGGGAGAGCGACTTGATCTGCGCGTCCCACATCGAGTGGTCCAGCGGGAACGCGTGCACCAAGAGAAGGGGCGGGCCGCTGCCTTGGTCGATCGTGGCCAGGCTGACGCCTTGGACCAGGATTGTCTTCATGCCTGTCACCCTTTGCGATCCGGAGGTGGCGATGCCTTCGTGTCCTTCTTCCTCTCCTCCGCCGCAGTCCGAAACCTCTTCAGTTCGGCCACGATCTGGCCCGAGTACGGATCGACCTCAGCCGCCCGTGCCTGGTGCCGGACGGCGTTCTCAAAATCCCCTTGGGCGAAATAGACGTGGGCCAGGGTGTCGAGGTAGGCGCCGTTGTCTGGGCTGAGCTCGACCGCCTTCTTGGCCAATCGGAGCGCCTCGTCCACGTTTGTTTGAGTGTTGCCCATCAGCCAAGCGAGCTGGTTGTAGTTGCTGGCGTCCTCGGGGTCGTCGGCAATGTCGCGGCGGAACAAGTCGCAAGTCTGGCTGATCAGCTTTCGCGTCCGGTCGCGTTCGGACTGCTTCTGGTCGGGCAGCTTCGAAAGAGCAATCAGCGTGTCCACTTCCTGGGGGCTCGTCTTGATCGCCGTTTCGAGGTATTCACGGTGCTTGGCCCGGTCGCCCTTCTTTTCCCAATGGCATGCGAGGAAGTAGTTCATCCGGGCGCGGATGTCGGGCGCTTCGACGCCGAGCAAGCCCAACGTCTCCTTGGTCTGTTCGCGTTCGGCAGGCGGCAGCTTCTCCAGCCGTTCCGCAGCTTGAAGACGGACTTCCGCTGCCCGGAGGCTTTCGCTCCGATCGTGAAGCATCTCGGAGAGATATACGAGGGAGGTCACCTGTTCGACGGGCCGGCCGATCTCGCCAACCCGCCGATACTCGGCCTCCGCCCAGGCGAACAGCCCTCGTCGCTTCATGGCAAATGCGGTTTGGAGCCGCGCGCGGAGTTGCGCCGGCTCGGGCCCGCCGCCCAGTTGCATGGCCCGCTCGGCCGCCAGATTCGCCTTGTCCTGGTCGCCCAGGCGAGCGTACGCGTCGGCCAGAAGATACGTGAGCAAAGGCGCGGCGCCGCGCGCGGTCTGCTCTGGACTGGCGCGGAGGACCTTCGCCTCCTCTTCAGCCAACTTGGACCAAGACTCCACGGCCGAGGCTGGCGCATCGCGGAGCGCGATGTACGCGAGGAGCCATCAGGCCCCCTTCCGGTTGGCCGCGGACAAATTCTCGCGGATCAACTGCGACCACCGCGCACGCGCGCCCCGGTCCATCGGTTCGTATTCGAGCAGTTCCAGGGCTGCGTAAGTGGCCACCAGATCCGATCGCTCGAAACGGATCAGCCGGCACGCCACGGGGACCCCACCCAGACTCGGCAACCGAATCAGCCGCGAGATCCGCAACATCCGTTCGTCGTCTTGCAGCAACTCGTAGCCTTCGACCAGCTTTTTCGCCTCGGGCGGGTCCTTGTCGGTGCTCGATTGGGAGCGAATCCAGCGGAGAAGATAACGGGCGCGGCTGGCAATCTCGAAATCCTCGTGGTTCGAGGCCGCCGTCAGCGCATCGAACGCCTGGACCCCCAGTCTAGCCAGTTCATCCTGAGCCCGCTGGCGAACGCTGTAATCCTTGTCGCCGAGCTGTGAAATGAGCTGTGGGATCCGACTCTCGACGTCGCCGGCCGGCGACGCCGGTGCGGGAGCGACGGCCGCGAAGCCGACCCCGACCGCTGCAACGGCCAGCCACAACGATTGAAGTCCGATCATGCGCCACCGACCATTCATCGCAAGCCCAGACGCTGTGCGCCGCCAGCAAAGGACCAATAGAGATCCCAATACGGAAGGATACCCCACTCCCCTGTCCTCTGGCAAGCCATCGCCATGTAGAGCGCTCGGCATCGAGCGGCGAAGGCGCCGATATCTCGGGGCAGGGGTGGATGCATATTCCGAGGGGGGCGGCACAGTGAACGGCCGGCACGATGCCCCAACACGACTACTCTGCCTCAAGTAGACGCATCACGGCCTGTCGGACCTTATCCGGATGGATGGGGGCAAAGAACTCCTCGCGCATCTTGCCTGACCGATCGTAGAGCCGTAGATACGGAAGCGTCCCGTTGGCCACGTCGAAGTCGATAAACGACCGCGGCGAAGCGCCTGAATCCGCGCGCAGATTCTCGAACGCAGCTCCCTGGGCCGTGAGGAACTTGCGTGCCTGCGCCTCGTCCTCCGCATCGTCGAAGCTGACGGAGATCACGGCCAGGCCTTTGCCCGCCAGATCGCGATGCAGGGCCGCGGTGTGCGGAAACAGCTTCACGCACGATTCGCACCAGGTGGCCCAGTAATCGACCAGTACAACTTTCCCCCGGCAATCCGCCACGGCAGCGGCGAATCCCTTGGCGTCCACAGCGCGGAGCGTCACCTCCACCTGAGACGCCGACGCCGGCGCTTTGGCCTGCGGTGCGGGCGACTGCTCCACGGGCTGGGAGCAACCCGCCGCCAGGACGCACCACGCGACAGCAACCGGCGCCATCCGTCTGCCAAGCAACGGGACTCGGAGCGGAAAGGTCCTCCGATCCGCCGGAGACGGCTCGTGGAACCGTCCCACGACTTCGCCATTTCGCACTGCGAACAGCCTCGAAAGGAGCATCACAATCCTGACAGTGTTTTGCGCCGGCGGCCGTCCTCTACTTCATTTGTCCCACTTGATGCTGCAGCCGAATTGCCTCGTGACTTCCTTAGGGGGCTTCTGGCCTTTGAGCAAGGCATCCAGGGCGTCACGAAGGTACGGCGATTTCACCTTGTCGGCCTTCATTTCGTCGTCGATCGCCCCCATGTAGGCTACCTTTCCTTGGTCGATCACGAATACGTGAGGCGTGCACGTGGCGCCGTACTGGCGAGCTACGTTCTGAGTCTCGTCGAAGAGGTAGGGGAAATTGAAGTGCTTTTCTTCGGCCCGCTCCTTCATCTTCTCGAAGCTATCGCCCGCCTGCACCTTCGGGCTGTTGGAGTTGATCGCTACAACGCGGACTCCTTTGGCCTCGTAATCCTTCTGAAGGGCGACCAGACGGTCCTCGTAGGCTACGGCCACGGGACACATATTGCACGTGAAGACCACGACCACCAATTTCGCCTTCTCGTAGTC
>CAZFKF010000033.1:0-13578 GCA_964518805.1 uncultured Planctomycetaceae bacterium
TCAAGCGTGTAAGGCAGAAGCGGATAGAAGTCGCCCACGGTGAGGTGTCGCAGGGCCTTGAACTCGCGAACGCGGGCCGCGGCAAGCTCGCGATCGAACTCCTTAGCGCGCGGGTCCCAGCCGGCGCACAACGCCCCGCCGATCAGGCTGCGGAAGGCGTAGGGGTTCGCGCGCATGTCAAACGCGGCGGCGTCGGCCGTGGAACTGGGCGGATACAGCGGGCTGGCCGACACGTCGAACAGCGGCGTGTTGAACAGGTGGGCCGGCAGGTAAAGGTTCATTCCCCATACGTGCGACTGGTTGGCCAGCAGGTTGCCGTACAAGTCGGTCTTCCAATAGGTGTGGAAGCGGCCAATGCTCTCCAGATCGATCCGGCGTCCGCCGCTCGCGCAGCCTTCCATCATCAAGTCGGGGTACTTGGCCCGCAGGGCGTCCCACACTTTGTAGAGGCCCTCGATGTAGCGGATCTCCGTCATGCCTTGGCGATCAGGCCGGTCGGCCCTCTGCCAGAAGGGGAGCGGATCGATGTTGAAGTCGTGCCGGAAGTAGCCCAACGGCACCTCCTCGACGTAGCGCGAGACCAGATCGACGAACCACTGCTGCGCCTCAGGCACTCCGAGATTCAAGAGGCGATTGCCCGGCTCGTCGATCTTCAAGAGCCACTGCGGGTGCTCGCGATCGAGCTGCGTGCCGCGCACGATCCGTTCGGGCTCGAACCACAGGCCGAAGCGGATGCCCGAGCGCCGGGCCGCTTCGCCGACTGGCTTCAAGCCGCGGGGGAAGGTGTCCTTGCGAGGCGTCCACGTTCCCGTGTTCTCGGCCCAGTTGGGCGTCACGCCGTACCAGCCGGCGTCCATCACCAGGTACTCGATGCCCAGGCCCTTGTACGCTTCCAACAACTCGATTTGGTTCTGCTCGCTGGCCTTGCCGCCGTCGTCGCCCACGGGGAACCAGGTATTACATTGCGTGGGTGGCAGCGGTTTCTGGCCGGCCAGAAGCGGCGCGTGATATCGGTAGATGATCCGCCGCAGGGCATTGTGTCCGCGGAACCGGTCCCCGCTCCATCGGATAAGCAGAATTCGCGGCGTGCGCACGCTCTCGCCAGGGTGGAGCAGGAAATGCGTGGTCTGCTGGCCGGCTTCAAGGGCCAAGCCATTCCCCGCGTCTCGCGTCAATCGGAACTGCCACTGGCCGGACCAGCCGATGGCTCCGATGAGCCCACCGGAGCCCCAATCGAGATTGAAGAACGGCAGCCGGCCGTTCGAGGATCGTCCCCCCACCGGTTGAAGGACGATCTCCGAGTTCGGCTTCATCGGATGATCGAACGGCTGGTAATCCGTCGGCGAACAGGTGCTGCCGTTGGCGTAGTGCAGCACGATATCGCCGCCCTGCGCGGCGGCGAGTTGCAGGTCGAGCGGCCAAATCTTCTCCAGAATGGGCGTATCTGCGATCCCCGCGTTGCGAAGCGTGAGCACCCATTCCGCGGCTGGGAACTCGTCGTAGAAGGTCACCTCGTTGGTCAGTTCCAGCTTCGTCACGGGGTCGGCGTAGGTGACGGCGTATTGCTGGCGACCGTCTGCGACCTTGATCGCCCGATCGCTCTTCTTCCAGCCCGCGATCAGCGTACGCGACGACTTCTCTCCGTATCGGAACGAGAAGGCCGGCACCGTGGCGAGCTGTGCCGCGGCTTGCGGCAGCGGCAACTCGTCCAGATACTGTCGCTTGCCCGACGCATAGACGACCGCCGCATCGGCCCAATCGCCGTGGTCGCAACTCGGCCCATCCCCCGCATCGAGCACGCGGAGCGTGAAGTGCCGTTGCCCGGCCAGGTCGACACGGATCGGCATGGCCGGGTCGATTCCGCGGCGCACGCCCGAGCGGAATAGCTCCTTCCCTCCGGCCTCGACCACAAACACCACGGTCCCCTCGCGGCCGAACGTATTGCGGTCGTTATCGACTCCGATCTCGGCCTCAAGACGGGCCGCAGGCTCGGAGAGGTGCACGGCAATTTCGCTGACCGAATGCGATCCCAGCCCGTGCTCGTAGCGTTTCTGCCCGATCTGCATCGGCGTTTCGATGCAGGACCGCCGAATGCCCAGCTTGCCGTAGTCCTGACGCCGCAGTTCGAGTCCCATCGGCTCCTTGGGTCCGGCGCGTGTCTCTCCCAGAAAGGCGGCCCGTGCCCAGGCGTGAAAATCCCAGACCTCATCGCCTTGCGAGGACAAACCCGCGGCGCGGGCCTCACCGAGACACACCCACGCGACCAATAGCGATAGCCAGACATTGCGAGTCTTCATGATGCTCTCTCTTCGATCGAGATTTCCCGTACAGGCTCCGCCTCGATGCGTTCCGAGCAGCAGGGGCCTTCCAGACGAGCGGAGCGGCTCGCGATCCACCCGTTGACGGCGTCTTGGCAGCCCTGTAACGGCACGCTCTCTGGATGAACCTGTATTCTTCCAACGAGACACCCATTCTCTGGTTTGATTGTCGTCATGGCGCGCGGCCCGAGTCAATGCCCAGGCGGCGGTCGAGGGCCGCAAGAACTGGCTGGCGTGGTCTTCCGACTGGCTGGTTGCTGCGATTGACGGGAAATCCTCGCCCCGGGGTGCTGGACTTCGCCGCGCGGCTGTGGCAAAGTGGAGGACAGCGTGCTGCGACGCAGCGGCTATTCCATGGAATACTCAATGCCCATGAGGAGGAGAGAGCGATGATGACACGGATCGACACGTGGGGAATCGGGCGGACGCTGGCAGCCTTCGCCTTATTCACGGCGAGTCTTGGGGTCCGCGGGGCATCTGCCGCGGACGCCCCGCGGGATGCCGGCAAACAGGCTGTCGAGCCGAAGTGGGAGAGCCTGTTCGACGGCAAGACGCTCAAGGGCTGGAAAGCGCCTGAGTTCGGCGGGCAGGGCAAGGTTGAAGTGAAAGACGGGGCCATTGTCATGGAACGGGGCGAAAGCATGACCGGCGTCGCCTACACAGGCAAAGTGCCCACCGTGGACTACGAGCTGACCCTGGAAGGCATGCGCGTCGACGGGGTCGACTTCTTCTGCACCACCACGTTCCCTGTGGGCAAGTCGCACTGTTCGTTCGTGGTGGGCGGCTGGGGCGGCCCGGTCGTGGGGCTTTCCAGCGTCGACTACTACGACGCCGCCGACAACGAGACGACGAAGATCAGGGACTTCAAGCTCAAGCAGTGGTACCGCATCCGCATCCGCGTCACTCCGGAGAAGATCCAGTGCTGGATTGGGGACGACAAGATGGTCAACCTCCAGTACGTACGCTGGGAGGACGACAACGGTCAGAAGATCAAGAAGGAACGCAAGATCACGATCCGGCACGAGTGCGATCTGTGCCGGCCGCTGGGTATCTCGACTTGGTGCACAACCGGCGCGGTTCGCGATATCCGCATCCGCAGCCTGACGGCAGCGGAGAAGAAGGCCGAGGCCGAAAGCGTGGAATCTGAGAAGTAGATCATGGACGACGAATCGCTCGATGTCATTGCGGTTGGCGCGCATCCTGACGATGTAGAGATCGGCTGCGGCGGCTGCCTGGCCCAGTTGGTGCGGCAAGGGTACCGCGTGGGGATCGTGGATTTGACCGACGGGGAGCCGACGCCCGGCTCCCCGGGGCCCGAAGTGCGTCTGGCCGAGGCCCGCCGCGCCGCGGACACGTTGGGCGCGTCGGCGCGTGTGACCTTGGATTTGCCGAACCGCCGCCTGTTCGATACATTCGAGGCCAGAGTGCTCCTTGCCTCCCAGTTCCGCAGGTACCGCCCGAAGCTGGTCTTAGGCCTGGCAGGCAAGACCCCGATGGCATCGCCCGACCATTACCAGGCCGCCCTGATCACCGAAGCGGCGGTCTTCTACTCGAAGTTGAGCAAGTGGGAAGCGTATTTTGAAGGCCGGCCGCCGCACGTGGTTCCGACGCTGATGTACTACATCCTCAACCTGCGGTCGCTCGGCCCGATGCAGCCGAACTGTGTGGTGATCGACGTCAGCGAGACGCTTTCGACCAAGATCGCCGCCGTGGCCTGTTACGAGACGCAGTTCGCGCACCGTCCCGAGATCCTCCAGCGCATCCAATCGCTCAACGTGCAGCAAGGGATGGCAGCCGGATTCGCCGCCGGCGAAGTCCTGGCCAGCGTCACCGCGCCCGGTACGCGCGACTTGATGGGTTTCATCTTCGGCCATGTGGCCGAAGGGAAGAGCGAGACCGTCGGTGGCGAGAAGAGAGGGGGAGAGCGGGGCGAAGCGTCCACGCCTACGTGACCATCGGTGACCAGGCGCTCCGGGCGCCCGGCGAACTCGATGGACGAGGTGCATGCCCTGTCATTCCGCACCGGCGTTCGAAGATCCGCTGGCAGCGTGTCGGTTCATGGACTCGTGGCGAACTCCAAGACGGCTCCGGCGAACGTGTCGCGGTCGTTCTCGGGGACGGCGCGTCGGGGGACGTGGAGCCAACTTTCGATGACGATCTGATCGGGCGTGCCTCCAACTTGGGCATAGGAAGTCTTCTGCTTCATGATCCCGGCGCGCCATGTGCTTGGGCGGTCCTGTCCGGTCTGGGCCAAGCGGGGTTGATCCGCCGACCAGTAGATCAGGCTGAAGGCGATCGGCAGGCCGCGGCATCGGTCTTCGATCCGTTTCACGTCGGCCCAGCTTGCCTCGCGGGTGCGCTCCATTCGGTCCCAGTCCACGTCCAGCCGGAGGAAATCCAGTCCCCTGACTCCTTGCCCCGCGCATGCGTGCTGCACGCCTTCGACGCCACGGACGATTTCCTCGACGGTCAACGCCGGAAACGGTTCGATCAGCCCCAACTGCGAGGCCGGGTATGCGCGACGCATCATCCCCATAAACGCCGCCGTCTCGACGATCCCCAACGTCATGCGATTTCCCGCCGGCGCAGCCGAAGGGACGACGTGCCTGGCGGCATACAACGGTTCGTCGAAAGCGAACCAAGCCACTTGCTCCATGCCCAGAGGCCTGAATCGGGCAGCGAACCGCTGCCACTGGTCGAAGGCTCGTTTGGCATCCAGCGGCTTGGCATCGCCGCCCCAGTTTGCCGTCTTGAGTACGGGCACTTCAAATCCGAGTTTCAAATTCCAGGCCTTCAGCCTGGCGAAAAGGACCCGGATGTCATCATCGGCGAAATGCTGGTTCAGCAACCACGGCCAGTATCCAAGGCCGCTGATGTAGCGGCGGGTCTGTGCCCACTCATCCGGCTCTCGCAGCATCTGCCGCAAGGGGTCGCCGTTGCCCGGCCACGGCGGCGGCATGATCCAGACCGGCGGTGAAGGCGTGGCTGGTGGTGCGGCCCACACGGCCGATCCGGCGCAGGAGACCAACAGTGCCGCGACGATACATGAAAGTCCGCTTCTCATAGTGCCATGTCTCGATGTGATCCTCGCCAACGTAATACTCGCGGCTCAGTCCCAACGGGTCCAGGGGGGTCCCGCTCTAGCGGGGCCGTTCCTTCTGCATGACGTTCGGCCGGACCGAGTGGGGCAACCGACCATTCCTCCTGAATTATCGAGTGCGGCGGACTCCTCTTCCACGTGGGCCGCGTTGCCGTTATCTTCGCGATAGAGAGGCGTCTGGAGACACAAGATTGTGATCCTGCCGCGAGGAGAGTCGGCATGGGCCTGGAACTCGTCGAACTCGTGTTGGCCGTCGAAGACACGTATGGGCTGAAACTCGCCGACAAGGATGCTCAGACTCTGGACACTGCGGGAAAGCTGTACGACTACATTCTCACGCATCGCTTTCAGGGAGTGCAAGACGGATGCTTGAGTAGCATCGCCTTCCACAAACTTCGCCGCGCCTTGATTTCCATCCTGCACGTCTCCCGAGAAGATGTGCGGGTATGCACGCGTGTGCGGACCTTGATTCCTACGCGCCGTCGGCAGGCTTGGCGGAGGCTGCAACAGGATCTTGGGCTGCGTTTGCCCCGTCTCAGACGCCCGGCCTGGGCTACGTCGATTGCCGCATTGGCCGCCCTTGGGTCGGCGTTGTTTCTGGGCGTCTGGTTCGCCTCGGTCTTGGCGGGGCTTGCCGTGTTCGGCGCGCTGGGGTATCTTCTGTTCCGTGCGACGGAACCCCTGGCTGTTGAACTGCCGCCCGAATGCGCCACCGTGAGGCAGCTTGTGAAGACCATCGTGGCGAAGAACTTCGGAGCCATCTCCGATCAGTGCGGTCGAGCAAATGCCGAAGAACTTTGGGAATCGCTGCGGACGCTGATCTCGGATTGCCTTGGGGTTCCCCGCGAACAGGTCACGAGGCAGTCGCATTTCGTCAAGGATCTGGGCGCCGGTTGACGTCACGTTGATCGCGCATCTCTCCGAGACTCTCCCAACGTCGATGTTCCCGCACTCCTTCTATGGATATCGAACTACACAATCACCGCGAGGTCGAACGGCTCAATCAGCGCGGCGGGCGCACGCTGACCGTGGTCGACCTGATTCGGGCCGGAACGCTCAGCGTGCCCATGGCGGCCTGTGCGATGCGCGCCATGGCCGGGGGAGCGTCGCTGTTGACCGGGGCGAGACCGGGCGGGGCGGGAAAGACGACGCTCTTGGCGTCGATCCTCCATCTGCTGCCGCCAGGGGTGCGGATCGTCACCGTCGACAAGCCGCGGCGTCTGGCCGAGGCCGCTGCCGGCGGCGAACCGGAATCGACCTGCCACCTGGTCCATGAAATCGGCGACGGTCACTGGTACGGCTATCTCTGGGGGCCGGAAGTGGCGGAGTTCTTTGCCCTGATCGGAGGCCGGCAGTGCGTCGCCTCGTGCCTGCATGCCGATACGCTGGAAGAGCTGACCGCGATTCTCACCTCCCGGCCGTTGGGCGTCCCCCGTGCGGCGATCGGACGCGTGGGGCTCATTCTCTTCATGCACGTCAGCCGCACGCGGGCCGGATACCAACGCCGGGTCTCGGCGTTCTATGAGGCCGACGGCCGGGGCGAACGCCGCCTCCTGTTCCGATGGGACCCGGCGACCGACGCGTTCGAGGCGGCGGGACGCCCCCTCGATCCGCAAGGGCTCTCGCCCTATGCGGATTTCCTCGCGAGGCTCGTGGAGGAAGGCGCCTCCGACGCCGACTCGGTTCGCCGCAAAGTCCTTTCGTTCTACGCCCAGCAACAACGATGACCCGCGGGCCGTTACGGCTCGCGGGATTTCGCCTTGGCGGATACAATCCATAGGATGATGCGTGCAGGGCGCACGAAGCGCCGCTCCTTCCGCGTTGCCCCAAGGGCTTACCCAGGTTGGTTCCTCCCGGAACACATGACGACGATCTTGCCAAAGCCATGCTGGTCGACCGGCATCGGCTGCGGCAACTGTTGCGCGCGATCCAGGCCGACGGCAAGCAGGGCAAGCGGATCGATCGCCGGCTGGCGCAGTGGCGCAGCGCGCTCGACCGCTCGATCGCGCTCCGCGAGGCCCGACGCGCGGCCGTGCCTCGCGTGCAGTATGACGACGAGTTGCCCGTCTCGCGGCGGCGCGACGAGATTGCCGCGGCCATCGGCGAGCACCAGGTGGTGATCGTCTGCGGCGAGACCGGCTCGGGCAAGTCGACGCAGCTTCCCAAGATCTGTCTCGAACTGGGGCGCGGCGTCGAAGGTTTCATCGGGCACACGCAGCCGCGCCGCATGGCCGCCCGCAGCATCGCAGCGCGGGTCGCCGAGGAGTTGGGTACGCCGCTGGGGCGGACCGTGGGCTTCAAGATCCGCTTCGCCGAGACGATCCAGCCCACGAGCCTTGTCAAGGTCATGACCGACGGCATTCTCCTGGCCGAATGCCAGGGTGACCCGCTCTTGGAACAGTACGATACGATCATCCTCGACGAGGCCCACGAGCGCTCGCTGAACATCGATTTCCTCCTGGGCTACATCAAGCGGATCCTGCCCAAACGCCGCGAGTTGCGGCTGATCATCACCTCGGCCACGATCGACGCCGCGCGGTTCGCCGAGCATTTCCGCTCGGCCCGCGGCCCTGCGCCCGTCGTCGAGGTCACCGGGCGGAGCTACCCGGTCGAGATCCGCTACCGCCCGATGCTGCCCGACGAAGAAGGAAACGAGCTCGAGTTCGAGGACGCCGTCACGGCTGCGGTGGACGAACTGGCCCGCAGCGGCCCCGGCGACATCCTGATCTTCATGCCCACGGAGCGGCACATCCACGAGTTGGCCAAGGTGCTCCGCGGCCGGCCGATTGTGGGCGGGCGGTCGGGCAAGGGGGCGGAGATCCTGCCCTTGTACGCGAGGTTGTCGATCGCCGAACAGCAGCGGGTGTTCCAGGCGCACACGCAGCGGCGGATCGTGATCGCCACGAACGTGGCCGAGTCGTCGCTGACCGTGCCGGGGATCCGCTTCGTGATCGACCCGGGCACGGCCCGCATCAGCCGCTATTCAGCGCGGACCAAGACCCAACGCCTGCCCATCGAGGCCGTTTCGCAGGCCTCGGCCAACCAGCGGGCCGGGCGCTGCGGGCGCGTGGCCGAGGGCATTTGCATCCGGCTCTACGGCGAGGAGGACTTCGCCGCGCGCGACCGGTTCACGTCGCCGGAAATCCAGCGGACGAACCTCGCCTCGGTCATCCTTCAGACCATGGCCCTGCGCCTGGGCGAGCTCGAGCGGTTCCCCTTTCTCGATCCGCCGCGCAGCGAGGCGATCCGCGACGGCTACAAGACGCTCGTCGAAATCGGCGCGATCGACAAGAGCCATCGCCTGACCGACGTCGGGCGACGGCTGGCCCGGCTGCCGCTCGATCCGCGGATCGGACGCATGATCCTCGCCGCGCACGACGAGAACTGCCTGGCCGAGGTGCTGATCATCGCGGCGGCCCTGGAACTCCAGGACCCGCGCGAGCGTCCTTTGGAGAAGCAGGAGGCGGCCGACCAGGCCCACGCCCAGTTCGCCGACCCCGATTCCGATTTCCTGTCGTACCTTCGCCTGTGGGACTTCTACCACCATCTGAAGAGCACGCTTTCGCGCAACCAGCTTCGCAAGGCTTGCCAGCAGAACTTCCTTTCGTACAACCGGATGCGGGAGTGGGCCGACATCCACTTGCAGCTTCTGGAACTGGTGTCCGAGGCCGGCATGAAACCGGCGGCCAGGCGCGACGAGTACGACCCGATCCATCGGGCGATTCTTACCGGCCTGTTGTCCAGCGTGGCCCTCCGCGGCGAGGGCTCGCAGTACACGGCGGCGGGCGGGCGCAAGGCGCTCCTCTGGCCCGGCTCGGGCGTGTTCGGCTCGAAGCCCCGTTGGGTCGTGGCGGCGGAAGTCGTCGAGACCACCAACCGCTACCTGCGGTGCTCGGCGGCGATCAATCCCCGCTGGATCGAGCCGCTGGCCGGCCACGTGGTCCATCGCTCGTACAGCGAGGTGCAGTGGGACCGCACAAGCGCCTCGGCGATGGCCCTGGAAAGGGTCACGCTCTTCGGACTGCTGCTCGTCTCGGGGCGGCGCGTGCGGTACGGTCCGATCGATCCGGTCCTGGCCCGCGAGATTCTGATTCGTCACGGGCTGGTTGAAGGCGAGATCGACCTGCGGGCCGACTTCCTCCTGCACAACCAGCGGCTCTTGGAAGAGATGGAGCGTCTGGAGGCCAAGCTTCGCCGTAGCGATCTGGTGCGCCCGCCCTGGGATCGCTACGCCTTCTACGACCGCCAGATTCCCGCGGACGTCTACGACGGCCCGCGTCTGACGAAGTGGCTGGCCGCGACGCGCAAGGAGAATCCGCGCGCGTTGTTCATGTCCAAGGCGGATTTGATGCGCGACGAGGCGGCCGATGTGTCCGAGGCGAGCTTTCCCGACGCAATGCCCATCGGCGATCAGCCGTATCCGCTGGAATACCGGTTCGAGCCGGGCGAGGCCGAGGATGGGATCACGCTGAGCCTGCCGGCGGAGATGCTCGGCCAGGTCGACGCCAGGCACTTGGGTTGGCTCGTGCCGGGCCTGCTGGAGCAGAAGATCGTGGCCCTCATCCGCGCCTTGCCCAAGGACGTGCGGCGCCATCTCGTGCCCGCCCCGGAAACCGCCAAGAAGGCCCTCGGGCTGATCCGCTTCGGCGAGGGCGACTTCGTGCAGTCGGTGGCCCGGGCGTTGGGGCGGGTGTCGGGCCAGCGGATCGTGCCCGACGCATTTCAGGAAGACAAGATCCCCGACGAACTGCGCATGAACATCCGCGTCGTGGACCCGGCCGGACAGACGTTGGCCTCGGGCCGCGATCTGGACGCGGTGCGCCGCCAGGTGGGGCAGGAGACCGCGGCCACGATCACCACGCTCGATCATCCGCAGTGGAACCGCGAGGGGCTCAAGACCTGGGACTTCGACGAACTGCCGGAGCAGGTCGAAATCCGCCGCGGCAGTCTCACGGTTCGCGCCTTTCCGATGCTGGTCGACCAGGGGGAGGCCGTCGGAATGCGGTTGGGCGACACGGCCCAGCGCGCGGCCCGCGAGACCCGGCGGGCCTTGCAGCGGTTGTTCGTGCTGGCCGCCGGCCGCGACTTGAAGTCGCAAGCCCACTGGCTTCCGCACCGCGACGTGATGGAACTCCACGCACGGCTCTTGCCCGGCTTCAATTTCAGCCAGCACGTGGCCGAGTTGATGGCCGGTCGGGCCCTGGCGCCGGACGCATCGATCCCTCGCACCAAGGCCGAGTTCGAGGGCGTGATGGCGGCGGCCCGGGCCCGCATCGGCATGGCCGTGCAGGACGTGGCCAAGGTGTTGGGGCCGTTGTTGGACGCATACCACCAGGCCCGGCTGGCTGCGGAGCAGCACCGCGGCCCGCGCTGGCAGTACGCCCTCGACGACGTGCGCGAACAGATGGCCCAGCTCACGCAGCCCGGTTTCCTGACCGCAACGCCGTGGACCTGGCTACAGCACTACCCGCGGTACTTCCGGGCGATTCCGATCCGGCTCGACGCCTTGCGCAGCGGCGGACTTCCGCGCGACCGCGAGGGATGCGAGGAGATCCAGCGCCGCTGGCAGGCCTGCGCCCGCCGGGCCGAAGAGAACGAGCAACTCGGATTCGACGATCCCGAGCTGACCAGGTACCGCTGGATGCTCGAGGAATACCGCGTCTCGCTGTTTGCCCAGCGTCTGGGCACGTCGCTGCCGGTTTCGGCCAAGCGCTTGGACCAGCAGTGGAACAAGCTCCGCCGCGGCTGATCCGCTCGTAGTGCGGGCTTCAGCCCGCTTGCATTCTTGCGAGGCACTCGCGCCCCGACGGGCTGAAGCCCGCACTACGAACGCGTATTTCGGCGTGAATGGCGCGATCGCCCGCGCAACGCAGGCAAGTCTTGGCGCAACACGCGCGGTCAATACGGATACAGCCCCTTGAGCTGTTTCTCGGAGAGGTCCGGGATCTTGTAGTCGATGTGGACGGTTGAATCCTTGACGGTGATCGCGCCGAGCTTCGGATCCCAGACCCAGGTCCACTTGCGCAAATCGCCGCGGGGGAGAATCGACCGGTCGAGGACCCGGGTGCGGCGCTCCTTGGCAAAACCGCCGTAGTTGTTGGTGTACTGCCAGATCTCGTGACGGATCGTGGCAGCGCCGGGCATGTCGGCCTCGTAGCTCGTCTCCTTGTCGCGGATCAGCATCACCAGGACGCGGAGCACCTTGTTCTCCTGATCGCTGGCGATGTACAGCGGGACCACCTTGTTCTCGTAGTGTTTCGACTTCTTGATGTCGTCGAAGATCCAGTCGCGGGTCTCTTCGTCCACGGGGGTCTCGCGCGAGAGGAAGGGATCGAACTCCAGCATCGGCGGATAGTCGAACCCCTCGATGCGCACGCGATCGCCGATCATGATCACCAGATCGTAGCGGCCCGGCTTGAGGGTCGGAAAAACCCACTTGCCGCCCTCGCCCCGGGTCGCGGTGAAATCCACCTCGGGGATTTCGATCTTGGCCTTCGGATTGACTTTCTTGCGCGGATTGCCGTCTTCATCCCAACGGCGGAACGCCCCCACCGTCTTCACGTTCTGGCTGTTGGAGAGGGTAATCGAAAGCTTCGCGGCCATGGCGGTCGGGCCATCGGCGGTCGCCAGCGCCGACGCCACCAGGCTGGGGATCCATCTCAAGACGATGGTTCGCATGGGAACGCGTTCCTTTTCATGGCGAAGATGACGAGCGGTGCAGAGCGCGGCGATCGTGAGTCTCCAGATCCAAGTTCAGCAAACCCGCTGGGCCTTGTCAAGAGAGGACCGCGCCAGCTCTTGCGAATCGCTGCTGCACGTCGTAAGGTGACAGCTTCGCCTGCCCGACGACCTCTGCAAAACGGATAAGTGCGATGCGACGGTCTACCATGGAGTTTCTGGGTCTTCTTGCGGTCACCATCGCCTCGATGGCGTGGCCGGCCGTGGCTGCGCCGACTTCGCCGCAGCCGAATGTGATTGTCATCCTCACCGACGACCAAGGCTCGGTGGACGCGGGCTGCTATGGGGCGAAGGACCTGAGCACTCCCAACATCGACCGGCTGGCGGCCCGCGGCGTGCGGTTCACGCAGTTCTACTCGGCCGCGCCGGTCTGCTCGCCGTCCCGCGCCGGACTGCTGACCGGACGATATCCGCTCCGTGCGGGCATGCCCGGCAACGCCAGTTCCCGGCCCGGCGGGGCGGGCATGCCGGCCGAGCAGGTTACGATCGCCGAAATGCTCAAGGCCGCCGGCTACGCGACCGCCCACATCGGCAAATGGCACCTGGGGTTCACTCCCGAGACGATGCCCAACCGCCAGGGATTCGACGAGTCCTTCGGCCACATGGGCGGTTGCATCGACAACTGGTCGCACTTCTTCTACTGGGACGGCCCCAACCGGCACGACCTGTACCGCAACGGGCAGGAGGTGCAGCATCCCGGTCGTTTCTTCGCCGACTTAATGGTCGAGGAGGCGGGCCGGTTCCTCGAACAGAATCGCCAGCGGCCGTTCTTCCTGTACTTTGCCTTGAACATGCCCCATTATCCCTACCAAGGCGACCCCAAGTGGCTGGCGCACTATCGCCACCTGCCCCATCCGCGCAATCTCTATGCGGCGTTCGTCTCCGCGCTGGACGCGCGAATCGGCCGCCTGCTGGACAAGGTCGACGCCCTGGGGCTCGCCCGAGAGACAATCGTCGTCTTTCAGTCCGATAACGGGCACTCGACCGAAGAACGGGCCCACGGAGGCGGCGGCAGCGCCGGCCCGTACCGCGGCGCGAAATTCAGCCTGTTCGAGGGAGGCATCCGGCTGCCGGCGATGATCTCTTGGCCGGGCCGCCTTCCGGAAGGGCAGGTCCGCGGCCAGGTGGCCCACGCGTGCGACTGGATGCCGACCATCGCCGAACTGTGCGGCGCTAGACTGATCAACGAGGACATCGACGGCCGGAGCCTCGTCCCCGTGCTTCGCTCCGCCGCGGCGCCTACGCCCCACGAGGTCCTGCACTGGCAAGTCGGGCGAGGTCAATCCCAATGGGCGGTGCGTCAGGGAGACTGGAAGCTGATCGGCAACGTGCAGGACACTTCCGGCGGCCCGCTCACCGCGGATGACGTAACCGTTCACACGTTGGGGAGCAACGAGGGGGCTGGTTGATGGGCCAGGTGCG
>CAZFKF010000034.1:0-13521 GCA_964518805.1 uncultured Planctomycetaceae bacterium
GAGCGGTTCAATGGCGTGCCCGTCCCCAAACGCTGCCTCGGCGACCACTTCAAGTTTCTCACGGCTGACCAGCCATTCGGCAAAGAAGTCGCCGTGCTGCAAGACGCCCTGAACAACATCGACCCGGATTCTCCCTGCTACCTGCATCCGCAAACAAAGCTGATCGACATTCCTGGCGCAGCCGCCGACCAGTTGGAGGAGTATCTGCAACGGGTCTTGGACCAAGGCGGCGAAGGCGTGGTGATTCGCAACCCGGAAGGCATTTGGACGCCCAAGCGGCACCGCAACATCCTCAAGTACAAACCGTTCTCCGATGCCGAAGCCCGCGTGGTGGGTTTCACGAGCGGCCGGGAAACGAACAAGGGCAGCCGGCTCTTGCGCAAGATCGGTGCCCTGATCGTGGAGTACAACGGCAAGCGGCTGGAACTGGCGGGCCTGACCGACGCGGAACGGGAGTTCGCCGATCACATGGCCCGCGATTGGGCCGCGAACAATCCTGGCCAGGACACGCCGTACTGGGTCGAAGGCAAGCAGTTCAGAAAGGGGCAGACGGTCACGTTCAAATACCGCGAACTGTCCGACGACGGCATCCCCAAAGAGGCCCGCTACTGGCGGCGGAGGGATGCCGAGTGACCACAACGCCCAAGATCACCTATCGCCAGTACGGCGGCAAGGCGTCCATCGCCAAGTGGATCGTGTCGCACTTCCCGCCGCATAGGGTCTACCTCGAACCTTGCTGTGCTTCGGCCGCGGTGTTGCTCGCCAAGCCACGTTCTTTCGTCGAAATCATCAACGACCTCGACGAGCAGATCGTCGCGATGTGGCGAGCGATCAAGTCGCAACCTGAGCAACTGACCGCCCTCTTGTGGGCCACGCCTTACACGGCCGCCAACTGGCGGGACCAGCCTGTGGGCGACATCGACCAGGCAGTGTTGCTGATGGCGCAAGGCGCGCAGTTCTACTGCGGCAATGGCAATTCTTCCACGTGGTCGCTCGACAAGTGCCCCGCCCCGCACAAACCGAAGCCCGAGGTCTGGGCGGATTGGTTCCGGCGGATATTGCCCGCCGCCAATCGAATGCGGGGCGTCGAGCTATTGCACGAGGACGCCCTGGTCGCCATCCAACGGGTTTATCGCGATCCAAATGCGTTGATTTTCAACGATCCGCCCTATTTTGGCCACGAAGACGAATACCGCTACCGCATCGACTATCCGGCGATGGTCGAACTGCTCATCGCCGCCAAAGCCAAGGTCGTCGTCTCCGAGTACCCCGCCGCCGCGGGGTTCTACCGAGGCTGGAACCGCATAGAGCGTGTGACCGCCAGCCGGGCCGGCACCGGGCGACACAACTACCGGGGCAAGACGAAGACCGAAGTCCTGTTCACCAACTTTTGAGCGATTGATCCGACCATTGAGGTTCGCACCGTGAGTCAAACCGAAGAACTATCGCGTGTTCAAGGCAACATCGGCGAGCTGGTGGAGAAGTTCGTACTGGATCGCTGGCAGACGGGGCAGCCGCGTTTCCACATTCAGGACTTGCACGACTACATCGCCGCACGGACCCAGATTGCCCCAGCCTCCCCGGATCGCATCCTTCGACAACTTCGGCTCGAAGGCAAGTTCGACTACCGAGTCGTCAGCCGCTCGGAGTCGTGCTACGAGGTCACCGCAATCGGTCCTTGCCCGAAAACCCGCGCCGCCAGAATCCCTGCAACCAAACGCAACCCGAAGCAGGAGGGCACCAACCTCTTCGACTGCAAGCCACAGACCGGGCCGTGCCCTGTGGGCTGCAATCAGTGTTTCTAGAACCGGCCGGGGGCTTTCTACACCGACATCCAGCAACCGATCATGCCGACGCTCGATGAAGTCGGCGACGGCATTGTCCGTGTCAATAGCGGCCACGACAGCAACGTCGGCCGCGACGAGGTGATCCGGGCGACACAGAAGTATCCAAGGCGTTTCTTCAACACGTCGCTTGCCCGGTTCGATTTCCCGGCCCCGGTCGTACTGACCGCCAATCCCCGCGAAGAAGAGCCGGTGGGCCAACCGATCTGGCTCTTCCGCGACGGTGCGCCCCGCAACCTGATGTTTGTTCGGCTGCGGGTGTCAAGCACCAACCTCGATTGGGTCCAGCAAGGTGTGGCCTGGTACACGTCTTACCCGGTGCCGGTCGTCCTGACGTTCATGGCCTACTACACGGTCGAACCGCAAGTTCCGGCCGACGTGTCCGCGGCTGTGGGCGGGCCGTGCTACGAGTGGAAGGTGCGCCACATCAACTCCTACTGGTGCCCGACGCCAGCCTTCATCCGCTGGGTGCTGGACCAGTACCGCGATAATCGCCTCGTCTCCTACTGCGGCAGCATGGAAGGCCCGTACTGTCGCAACTGCCGCAACTGCGAGACCTACTACCTCCAGACCATTAAGCGTATGAAAGGTGAATGATGCTCCGACTCATTGCGAACATCGTCAACGCAATCCGACGACGCAGGCGAACTGCCGCGATGCAGGCACGCCTCAAGAAGTGGCTTCACGACCCAAACCTCACTGTCCGCAGAAAGCGGTGACACGAAAGGAACGCAATATGGGCGGCATCGTGACTCTGATTATCTCGCTGCTCGCCGGCGCGGTCGTCGTGACCATGACCTGCGAGGCACCTGTGGCCATCGTGACCGTGTGCGGGGTCGTGGCCCTGGCCGCCATCATCGTCAAGGCCAAGGGCGCGCTTTGACGACGACTGCCGTGAAAGAGTAACCCGACCCTGCGACTTGCCATTATCCGTCAACTGTCTGGTTCCCCGCGCCTATGACTTACACCAAAGAACAGATCGCCGCCGCCCTGGACCTGGCAGTCCTGAAGCCGACCGCCACCCGCCGTGACGTGGCCGTCGCTGCGAAGCTTGTTCAACAGGAGAACATCGCTTCGGTCTGCGTGGCTCCCTGCAACGTGAAACTGGCAAAACGCTACACCGACCGCGTGTGCGCGGTCATCGGTTTCCCGCACGGCAACACAACGCCCGAGGTGAAGCAGTACGAGGCCCGCCAAGCCATTGCGCACGGGGCTATCGAATTGGACGTAGTGTGCAACTACGGCTGGTTCATCAATGGCAAGAACGGCGACGATTGGCTGGGCATCGGCGTTGGGTATGCCCACGATCGCGGCGTACTGGTCAAAGCCATCTTGGAGATTTCCTACCTGACGCTGCCCGAGATCATCAACCTCTCGGAGGTGTGCATCCGTGAGCGGGTGGACTTCTTGAAGACTTCTACAGGCTTCGGCCTCGGCGGGGCAACCCCCGAAGCCGTGCGGGCGATGGTGAAGAGAGCCGCCGGCCGAGTTGGGGTCAAGGCCAGCGGCGGCATCAAGACCCACGCCGACGCCGCTCTGTACTTGGACCTGGGCTGTGCCCGCCTCGGTTCGTCCTGCTACTGGGAGTTGTTGCCATGAATCGACTCGCCAACAACCGCTGCTACCTGGCCGGCGCGATGGAGAAGGACGCGACCAATGGAGTTGAGTGGCGGCAGGCCATTCAAGTCGCGCTGGCAGACCTTCACATCCGGTGGCTCGATCCAACCGACAAGCCGACCGCCATCGGGCGGGAGACGCTGGAGACCAAGCAGGAATTGGTTCAAGCCCGACACGCCCGTGACTATGACGCGGTGCGCAACATTATGAAGACGATTCGCTGCGTCGATCTCCGCATGACCGACATCAGCGACTTCTTGGTCGTGAACTTGGACCCCGACGTGCCCACATTCGGCACACACGAAGAGATCGCCAACGCCAACCGGCAAAAGAAACCGATCATCGTGCATCTGGTCGGCGGCAAGGAACACACGCCACTGTGGCTGTTGGCCATGCTGCCGCATCAACTGATCTTCTCAACCTGGGACGAGATTTACCACTACCTGCGACACATCGCCCACGACCCGGTGATCGACCGCCTCAATCGTTGGTACTTCTTCGACTTCACGGGTGAGGACCGACATGAAGCCTGATCCAAGCTCCCGCCAGCGGTCCATCGTCAAGGCGCTGTCGTGGGAGACCTTCAGCAATCTCGTCTGCTTTGGGTTGGCCTACGCCATGTTCGGCAACTTGGGCGGCTGTGCCGTGTTCACGGCCGTTTGCTTCCTCGTGAAGCTCGCGCTCTTCTATTACCACGAACGAATCTGGCACCAAATCCCGTTTGGAAAGAACCCATGACGCTGCAACCCATCCGTAAGGAGAAGACGCCCGGCCGCAACGACAAGTGCCCGTGCGGCAGTGGCAAGAAGGCAAAGAAGTGCTGCCTGCGGGCGATCCAAGCCTTGGCAGCCCTTCCGCCAGCCATGCGCGAACAAGTCGTGGTCGCGCGGATTCTCAGCCAACCTCGCGGAGTGTAACCCTGACCATGCGCATCCCCAAGTCGCTCAGTTACTCGTCGCTCACCCTCTGGGAGCGGGACAAAGACGAATTCTACGTCAAGTACCTCTCGGACCACGCCGCCCCTCGGCTTCCA
Source organism: uncultured Planctomycetaceae bacterium (assembly GCA_964518805.1). Taxonomy (GTDB): domain Bacteria; phylum Planctomycetota; class Planctomycetia; order Pirellulales; family Thermoguttaceae; genus CALFBP01. The sequence continues at coordinate 4,495 of CAZFKF010000034.1, forward strand.
CAGACGCCGCCGATGGCGGTCGGATCGGCCTTCGATGCCGAGGTCAAGGCGGCCTTGCACTCCGCACTGTTCGGGGCGGGCGCAAACCCGCAATTCGAGTTCCAGACGATCTTCGAGAGCCAAGTCGAGCCGCAGTGTCGCGATTTCGCGCTGATGGCCGGCAAAGTCGTCTTCGAGGCGTACAAGGCGGCAGGGGCCTACGACGATCTACTTCAACTTTTGCAGAAGTCCGTGGAACCCCCTCGCTTCGAGTTCAATGTCACGGGCACCATTGGCGGCGCGCCGTTCTCCGGCAAGCCCGACTGCCGTTTTGTTTTGGACTTGGGCCAAGGCCGCATCCATTGCATCTGGGATTGGAAGGTCCACGGCTTCTGCTCCAAGCACGGGGCCAGCCCATCGAAGGGCTACATGACTTGTCTGGACGGTTTCAAGGCCGCCAAGCCCAGCCGCAGCCACGGCAAGGAACACGCCATGTTCCTGGCGATGGACTTCCGCGGCCTGGCGATCAACTCCGGCTACATGGAGTTCTGCAACGACGAATACGCCGACCAGCTTTGCCTCTATGGCTGGCTCTTGGGCGAGAAGGTCGGTGACGAGAACGTGGTCCTCGGCATCGAGGAACTGTGCGCCAAGCCGGGATCGCCGCCCACGCTCCGCTACGCCCGGCACCGCGGGCGAGTCAAGGCGGACTACCAGCAGAAGCTCGAAACGCGGGTCAAGACCTGCTGGGACGCCATTTCCGGCGGGCACATCTTCACCGATCTCAGCCGCGAAGACAGCGACGCCCGCTGCGAGGTGCTGGACGAGATGGCGGTGGGGCTAATGTCGGACGGCTCTGCCCTGGACCAGTGGTTCAACGACGTGACGCGACCGAGGCTCTTCTGATGCCCATTCCCGCGTTCCTGCTCGACCGAATCAGGTCGTCGGCCATGAGCGGCCCGCAGGTGGCCGATGCCTTCGGCAAGCTAGCGACGGCCGCGGACCAAGCCAGCATTGACGACTGCGCCGTGAGCATTGAATACGTCGGAGACGACGACACGCTAGTCTCCGGCGACCTGATTCCGACAATCACGCTTTCGCTCGTGCGTCAGAAGGACACCGTGGAGCCAACTTGATGGAAGACGAGCGCGATGGCTGGATTACCGGATTCGCCTGTTGCCGCGTGTGCAGCCATACGTGGGTGGCCGTGGTGGCGGCCAGTGGCGAATTGTCGAACCTTGAGTGCCCGAAGTGCCACAGCATGTCGGGCGAAATGACGGAGTGACGTATGCCCTGGTTGATCGTCGTCATGCTGGCGTTTGTGTGCGGCTTCTTCATGGACGTGACCTGGGCGGCCTGTATAAACGCCGTGACCTACAAAAGGCCCCTGATGGCGGCCAACCTCAGCGCAGCCCTTTACGTCTGCACCATCGTCTCGACGGTGCTGGTCGTGGAGAGGTGCTTTGCGGCTGTAGCCGCCTACGTCATCGGCGGGTGGCTCGGCACGTACCTTGTCGTTGCTCGCCGTGCGAGGAGACCCCAATGAACGACGCCATTGAAGACCCTGTGCTCTTCGACCGCCTTGCCGCCCAGCACACGAAGGAACTGACCCGTCTGCAAACCGAGTTGGAACCCCGCGGCGCGCCGTCGGAACTGGACGAGGCGCGAGAAGGGCTTGAGTTGTGCCGACTGCTCAAGGCCGAGATCGCCTACGGCCGTTATCTGATTGAGCGCCGGCCACCGAACTACGATTCGTCCACACAAGCCGATTGATCCATGTCCGTGGTTGTCTTTCCGTGGCCGTATGCCCTTGTGGGGCCGAAATCGGAGCCGCTGACGGCTGCGCCGCGAACAAGAGAATTGCAACCAATCCGGGACGGCATCGTGCGTCCTGGCTTCCGGTGGAGCACGCCGGGCGTCCCGCACAAAGGTTGGACGTGCGTGGACGTTGAAGACCGGAAGACCGACGACTTTGAGCCGTATGATCCCGGCACCTGCGAGATGTGCGGCTGCAACGTCCTGCGATTCATTCATTACATGGAGCACCCGGAGTACGACGGGACCGTGGAGGCCGGTTGCGTATGCGCCGAAAGGATGGCAGAGGACTACGACGGACATGCCCGCGAGCGCGACCTGAAGAATCGGGCAAGCCGCCGGGCACGTTGGCTCGATCGCCAATGGCGCGTGTCGGCAAAGGGCAACCACTATCTCAACGTCAACGGCACCAACCTGGGCGTCTTCCCAAGCAGGCGCAGGTGCGGCGAATGGGGTTGGTGGGCAAACGGAGTCTTCAGTCGCCAGACCTACGAGTCTGCCGACCGCGCGAAACTGGCACTCTTCGATGAACTGACAAAGCGACGCTGGATATGACACACACCCTGATTAACGCCGACTGCCTCGATTACCTCAACGGAACTCCGCAGACGTGGACCTCCATCTGCGCAGACCCGCCGGACAATATCGGCCTTGGCTACCAGTCCTATAAGGACAAGCTGCCCGACGACCAGTACGTGGGCCTTTTGGAAACCTGGTTGTATCTGTTCGTCCATCGGGCCAAGACCGTCTGGTTCAGCTACAACGCGAAGTGGACCTTTGAGGTCGGCCGCATCGTCTCGGCGATGGTCAAGCGGACGCCCGGCTTGGAAGCGAAGCCCTGCGTGCAGACCTTCACCTTCGGGCAGCACTGCCACCACGACCTGGGCAACAACCACCGGCCACTGCTGCGGCTCCGCTGGTTCGATGCACCGCTACGGCCGGATGCCATCCGCGTTCCCAGTTGGCGGCAAGAGAATGGCGACAAGCGGGCCGACCCGCGCGGGCGGGTGCCTGGCGACGTATTTGATTTCACGCGGGTTGTCGGCAACAGCAAGCAGCGCCGACCCTGGCATCCGACGCAACTGAACGAGGGCCTGGTCGAGCGGTGTATCAGGCTGACCACGCCCGAGGGTGAAACCGTCCTGGACCCGTTCGCCGGCACGGGGACCACGTTGAGAGCGTGTAAACGCACCGGCAATCCTTGTACGCTGATCGAACTGGACCCCGGCTACTGCGCCAAGATCGCGGAAGAACACGGTCTCATCCCGCAGCCATACGCCTCGAAATCTCCGGCCATTCAACGACCAATGCCACCGGCTACAACCCGAGTCCTTCCTGCGCCAGCAGAGTGAGCACCTTTGACCCCGTGCGCAGAGGAATGGATGCGAACGAATGCGCCAGAGCAACGGGAATCAAAGCGTGCTCGTACAAGCTAGTTCCGATTCGATCCAAGAGGCCCAGGGTATTCGGCAAGAGTGGGTAGTGTCTGGGATTATGGCGATCAGCGGGCTCCGGCAGCACCTTCGGGATTGAAATCGTGAGGAGGCACCCCTGAGCGGTCATGTAAAAGAACTTCTGGCCGTAATACGTATCGCGACCGTAGGGAGCGTTCGGCGAACTGCGGAACGTTAGCACATGGGAGTAAATGTAATCATCGGAAAGCGCCATGACTTGACGCCGGCCGATATGGTCCGCGATTGCCCGCGCGTGTTCCGGGAACTGGCCCGTCTTCTCAACACCAACAATCACCGGGCCTTGCGGCACTCTGGCAACGAGGTCTTGGATGAAATTCATTACTGGCTGATGCAACCACGCTTGTGGACCGAATATGGCAAGTGGGCCGTCCGTGACAAAGGCCGTTGTTGCCAAGGCTTCCGGTCGTCTCGTTCGCAAGAAGTCCAGATAGCCGACCATCGTGATCTGTTCGAGGCAGGTCATAAGGCGGCCGAGCGCCGTGGAGTTCCCATGTTCTTCGGACACTTCCTCGTGTATCCGTAGCGCATCCGTTGGATAAAGCCAGCGATGACAACTGGGGCACTCTCGCCCGTCGCGTGGAACCTCAATATCGCGGGCCGTGCAAGCCTCATCGGCGGCGCAACGTGCAAGAATCACTCCCCCCGGTGATCGCTTGTCACTGAAGCGGACCAGCAGCATGAACACGTCCAGAGGCGAACGGTCCTCAATACGGTACTCGCGAAAAACCTCGTACACTTCGGCTCGCCAAGAATCTTTCACGGTCGGCATATCGGGCCGGCACACGTTCGAGCCGGGCACGACAATCGAGTGCAGTGCTTCTTGGGCCGCGTCGTGGATCACGGCGGGGTCCACGAACCGTTGGCTATCCTGCGACAACATGCGCCGAAGATCGGTCAAAACACCGGCCACCTGGATGTAGCCTATCCGCGTGCTTGGAAACTCCTCGCGCACCTCGACCTCTTGGGAAGAGCCGTCAAACGCGATGACCCACCGAATGTCGGAGGATGGAACGCCGAGCGAGACCGAATCAAGAAGGAGAGCGTTGTCCGGCGCGTGAGTTGCCTGTGGGGCGAAAACGCGGTAGGTGCGGAGTCTCTCCTGAACGAACGGACTTTGGACAATTGGGACGTGTCCGAAACTCCGCGAGCGCTCCATTCGTCCCCGATCTGTGTAGTATGGCATGTTGGGCGTCCCTCACCTTGTCGTGTTGGCTGCCGCGCGCTCGACGGCCTCCCGCGCCTGCTGGACACGTTCTTCGTCGAAGAGGTCAATCTGGCCGGGAATGATATAGCGTCCGCTGCGGGTCTTGATGCGGGCAAATCCCACGTCCTCGGCCTTCAACGTCAATTCGGAGAAGTCCTCGAAGTCGTAATACTTCGACAGTTCCCGAACTTCAGCCTTGTTGTTCAAGTGCGTGACGATCCAATTCGAGGTGTTAGATAGGATGATGGGATCGACGCTGCTTACCTCCTGGGTGGCGTAGATCAGCCCTATCCGATACTTTGCGGCCTCCTTTGCCAGGCGCACATAAGGGTCGGCCTCCTCAGGAGCCTTCATTCGATCTCGGTTGAACAGACGATGCGCCTCTTCGATGAAAATCTGGATGCGGTGCGGCTCCTGTCCCGAGGCAAATCGGCGAGCAGCATCATTGAGGATATGGTTGACGACCCGCTCGGAGCAGAACTGAAGCACCGATTCGGTGCCCAGCGACAGATCGACGATCACGATACGTCCGTGAATGAGATGCTGCAACACCTCCTCGGCGTAGTCCGCAGATTGCAGCGCTGAATGGTACACGCGCGCAGGAGTGAGAAGCCGAAAGCCCGCGCCAGTGCTGGCGGTAAAGACCGTGAGGATGGCCTGGAGACCTACGTCCGACCACCGCTCCAACTCGGTCTTATCGGCCTGCTGCAACTGGTCCCGATCTTGCCACGCTGCATGAAATGCCTGCCAGAATCGAACGAGTTGTTCTGCGGTCAGCCGGATCGTGCCTCGGTTTGTCGCGAACGGCTGTTCGCCTGCATTGAGTTTTGCGTTCACCATCGTCATTACGCGGGCGTTGACGACGAAGGAATATGCGAACCCCCGCGGCGGCGGGTAATCAGCGCGGAGAAGGGTGGCATAAAACGCCGCGCGCCTGCGCCTAGCACGACGATATGCAGATTGGTCGTCCTGTTCACTCTCAGGCCCGAGGATGTCCGTCGCGAGGAAATCCTTGACATAAATGGATTCGTTCCGGGACCGCAGATATGAGCTGACAATCGACCACGTTACGTCGATGTTCTCGTCGCGAAAGAAGTTCGTGGACAGCGGCCGGATGCCCGGTTCGCTGCCATCACTGCCGTACCGGAAGATCGTAACATAGTCGGAACCAATCTGGCTCAGGGCGGTGCGGTCCTGCACATTGACGTTCGCATATTCACCGGCAGGATCGAACAACAACTGCCCTATTGGCTGTCCTGTCTCTGCGGCATACCTGCACACTGCCGTGGCGATGGTCTTCATCGTGTTCGACTTGCCAAGCCGGGTCATGCCGAATACCGCTGTCTTCATGGCGATAAAGTCCTCAACGCTCACGCGGACTGCCACGGGCCGACCACGGGGGCCAGCATCGTCACGCCGCCGGCGCGTCGAACTGTATCGGATGGTGCCGATCTGAACGAAGGTTGAGCGGCAGGAGCATGAACCACTTGCAGGGGTAGGCTGAACTGCGGAGGGCTCCGGGTAACTGGCGATGATGCCGAGACTCTGGCCGTAGGGCTTGTAGACCTTGTAGTGGCTTGCGGAGAAAAAGGACTGTACGTCACTGCCAAATTCCAGTCGGCTGCCCTGCTGACCTACGGCGTCGTAGAAAGTGCCAAGCACCTTCGCCTTGAATGCCGAGAACTGAATCTCGTTCCGGGTGAGCACATCAAGGATCGCACCTTCCGAGCGCGCCGCGGCCGATCCCCTTTCGGTGACGATCTCACGCATGGCCTCAGCGCGAAGTTGGACAAGCTCCGCTTCGGCAGGAAGAGCTGCCGGCCCGATGACCCGGAGCAGCAGGATTTCCTCGTCATCAACCCGTGGCGCTTGGTTGGGCTCCATCGCAGTTGCCAGCAGGAAGCAGTGCTGAGGCACGCCGCCGGCTCGGCTTTTCCACAAGTCGTTTGTCAGCACGCCGCACTCGTCGAACCCCATCGTGTAGATTCCGCCGATCAGGTCCGCCTCGTTCAGCAGCCTTTGAATCATCAAGTCGCCAGCGACAATACGGCTACCTAGAGTTTGGCCGGTGGACATGCTGGTATTCTCCTATCGTTGAAATCAAACGGGAATGCAACACGTCGCAGCGCGATTCATCGCCGCTTTGTATTCCATTCCTCCTTCGACTTCCAAATGCGGGTTCCCTTGGGTAAGCGCGGAAGGTTAGTGATTACCAACTCCTGTGCGTGTTGTTGGTTGGTGGAAGCAGCCGTGTAAAGCAAATCTATCCGTTTTGGACCCCGGCCGTTGTGGGAATACATTTGCCGGATTTCCTTGGCCGGATCGTAGCTGAGCAGGTAGGGAATGTCCAATTGGAGCAACTCGTCATGGAAGTCTTTGTGGTCGCCTTGGTTGAAGAAGCAATTGTAAAGCCGGGACGCTTCGTGATAGAAGGGCGGGTCCAGGTACAGGAAAAGCTCGTCGCTCTTGTAGCCCCGCGCCTTGACAAGCTGGACCGTTTCGAGCCAGTGTCCCCGGTGGACCAGGAGCACTCGATCCCGCAGTCTCGCCGCGTTTTGGATTCGACGGATGATCGTGGCTTTCGTGAATCGGCAGTCTATGCCGTATTCGGATTGCTGATTTCGCCCACCAATTGGGCCTGCCGACTTGGCGATGATTCCCGAGAAGCTGGTTCGATTGAGGAATATGCAGGCGAGGGCACGCTTCCGGTTAGAGCGAAAACAGCCGTTCCGAAACCGATCCCAGGCGGCCAGCGACACCCGCTGCTTCCTAATTGCGCCGATCAACCACTCCGGCTCTCGGAAGACGACCTTCCAAAAGCTGGCGACAAGTGGGTCAAGTTCGCCCAAGGCGATTTTCTCGACAGCTTGTGTGCAGGCAAGCTGGAGGGCAACGCTTGCCCCGCCTGCAAAGGGCTCAATCAGGACTTTCGGTCGCAGTTCATTGACTCTCAGGACTTCCGCAACGTAGGTCGAGAGACGGCGCTTCGCTCCGGGATAGCGAAGTGGCGAGACAATACTGACTTCATCGCGGACGGGCGACTTTCCCATTTCGGCGGCCACGCGGGTTACTCGGCAAGGACTATCCACACATTAGAGGTATGGGAAACGCGATGGTCAAGGGCATTCCACCTTCTCGCGCCTTCAACGACTGCCAAAGTCGCTAAGGCTGGTATCGGACTTACCGGTTGAGCGGACTTTGCCTGATGCAACGGCCCGCGAGAAGGTTTTCCACCCAAGCGGATTCTTGGCTGGGACTTCCTCTACCGGGCACTGGAAAAACTGGTTGGCCATCGGAATTCCACTCCAAGAACTCTCATCAGCGGGGCTTTAGATGTTATCCAACACCAAACCCGCAAGGAAACGAGACAATGATCGCCCCGCTGCCAAACCTGAACGCCATCCTCAAGCGCCACAAGATTCACCCCAAGTTCTGGCGCGAGTTCCACGGCTTGATCGAGGGCAACCAACGCCCCGGCAAGGAACTGCGAACACGCCTGGAGTGCGTGGCCAACTACAAGGCCGCCCTGAACGAGGCGATGGATGAACTGTCGAAGCCGCTGGGTCGCAAGTTCGCGTCGGCCCCGTCCCAATACGAATCGTTGACTCCCGAAGAGATCGTGCATGGGACTTCGGGCGGGTGCGCCGTCTGAAGCCCGTCAAGCAACCAGACCCTACCTTTCGGGGTTGGAATCGGCCCACGGTGCCGGGCGCGTTGATCGACGGTGGCACCGCTCTTCCTTCTCATCTGGAGCATGTGATGAACCTGCCAACGGACTCGCTGGGACGCACGAGTCGTGCAGGCGACATGATTACCTACCCGTGGCGCAAGGGCTCGACGATAGGATTGAACACGCTGACCCTCTCGCAAGTCACCGACGAATCCGTGAGCGGCTGTAATCACCTCGCCGTCGCGCCACGATCCGCAACCTCAAGAACGTCGTGGTCGTGAGGCCAAGGGAGACAGCCTGATGCCCCTTTATGACCTGCACTGTAGCGCCTGCGGACACACGTTCGAGGCGTTCCAGGCGATGAACCTGCCGCAACCGACGCGCTGCGAAAAGTGCGGCAAGAAGAAGGTCCGCCGGGTCTTACTCAAGCCGTGTGCGACTTACAACAGCTACTCGCCGTTGCACCCGCGCAAGCGGCGGGGCAGCGGTATTGGGAGGAAAGGCGCATGAAAACGTCCGAGTGGCGGGCCTTGATTCGCACGCTCCGCGAGCGTTTCCCTGTCCAGGGGACGGTGACGGTCATTCGCCGTCCGGTGAAATGCGACTGCGGACTGACGACCTTCAACGGCAGCGACTACCGCGTTCGCATCAACTCCGACCAGTCGGATCAGGGGCAGATCGACACGCTGTTGCACGAATGGGCGCACGTCTGCGCCATTGAAGAAGCTTACGGGCACCGGGGCCGCTGGGCCACGCTTCACGGGGAAATCTACGACGCCTGGACCCGCAACTTCGAGCCGGCCGAGCCGGCCGAGCCGCAAGGAGCTACCTGATGGAATTCGTCCGCAAGAAGAAACGCGGTCAGAACCAGAAGGTCCGGCGAA
>CAZFKF010000035.1:0-13520 GCA_964518805.1 uncultured Planctomycetaceae bacterium
ACGAAAGGACGCGGGGCAGGCTCATCGTGCCCGACCATCCGAAATTGGTCCGCATCGCAAATCCAGGACTGTCGAAGATCCACGCCCACATGATTCGCCGGCCCCGGTCGTCCAGCAGGCTCTCGGGCGCGAAGAAGGAGTTGTCGACCCAACTCATCTTTTCGTGGAACGTCGGGTGGAACTGTTCGTTCTTCCACGCGCCGAGGTAATAGCGGCAACCGAGCCGATGGCTGATGCACAAAAGCATGTGCTTGTCGCCGATCTTGAACAGGTCGGCGCACGATACGTCCTCGTCGATCGGCACGCCCGCGAAGCTGTTGGCCAAGAGGTCGCCAACGTATTTCCAGGGGCCGGCCAGACTGGCTGACTTGGCGATCGCCGGCCGGTTTCCGCCGAAGATGGCGTAATACGTGTCGCCTTCCAGCCAGCCGTAGGGGTCCCACGAGCGATAGCGGTCGTGGTGCGGATCGCCCGGTGCGGTCTTGGGCGTGATCGGGTTCGAGTCGAGCTTCTTCCATTGGTCCAAATCGTCATCCAGGGCAACCGCCATGGCGTTCCCCTGGCCGACCTGGTGGTAGCACATCGTCGGGCGGCCGTCCTTGTTCACGAAACAATTGCCGCTGAACATGCCCGAAACCAGGCCCGTGGGATGGTGCCGCCAATGGAACAAGTCGGCGCTGGAAGCATGTCCCCAGTTGTGCCCGCGCGCGTCCTGGAAGATATAGAACAAGTGGTACCGGCCCTTCCAGAAGATGGCCCCGTTCGGATCGAACGGCATGCAGCGCCCTTCGGGAGTGACGAAATGGTAGCCGGGCCGGTAGGGGTCGCTGAGCAACTTCTCGCGATGCGCGCGGACCAGGCTGTCTGCGTTGCTCAGGTCGACGGACGCTTGCGGCGTCAGCCGCGTAGCCATCAGATACGCGCCGGGCTTGTCGAGGTGAAGCCGGCCGTCGGCGATCCTCGCGTCGCCAAACAGCGTGGTGGTAGGGAACTGCCGCATCCGGTCCGCGGCCCTGCCGTCCTCGAAGTCCCACCAGGCCAAGGGCTTCGGTTCCGAGGGCTGGTTCGGTTTGAGCCCCGCGATCTGCGAGGCTTCGAGCGCCACGGCGTAGATCCGCGCGTCCTCGATCGATCCGGCAAAGAAGCGGTCCTCGGGATTGGCGTCGAGGTGCCGCAGGCCGAGCAGGACCAGGCTGTCGCCGCCGAACTGCTCCGGACTGGCGACCGCGTATTGGGCATATTTCGCCCCGTTGCGATAGAGCGTGATCTGCTTTCCCTTGTAGACGATTGCGATCTGCACCAGCGTCTTCGGATCGGCGGTCTCCGCCGCGGCCGCCGACTGGTCTTTCTGGGTCCGGGCAAACCCGTTGCTGCCGGCCATCCACTTCGACGGCGCGAGTTCGCCCAGCACCATCGCGTCGAACGTGCCGCCGGATTTCTCGATGGTCAGCGCGCTGCCGCCGCGTTGGGACAGATTGGCCGGCGCGACCCAGGCCACGAGCGTCTTGTCGGCGATGGTCGTCTTCTCGGTCTTCTCCGCCCCAACGGCCGCAAGACAGTCAAGCAAGAAGGTCAAGGCGCTCAGGGCAATTACGCTTGAGAACGCATTCCGATGCCGCCGCCAGGCCGAGTGTCGAACCGCGAGGACTGCTGGATTGTCAACATACATCGTTCGTGCTCCCGTATCTGGCGATAGGAGGGGTTGCCAATAAGCGGCCGTCCGACACTGGCTCCCCTCTCCCGTTCGACGGGAGAGGGCCCGGGGGTGAGGGGATTCGCCGACCCAATCCTGGAGTCATTCCCGGGCGGCCGCCAAGCTTCACTATTGTGGCAACCGTCGCGGCAAATCGAAAGGGGGCGCTGCGAAGACTTCGGGAGTCTCGAAATCGTCGCCGGTGATGCCCATCGCGAAGCCGTTTCGCGACGACGTGGCGGTGAACTTGACAAGCGGAGGGAGCCGTGCCAAGCTGCGAATCCACCCCGCAAGGAACCCATCGATGCGTACGGCAGATTGGTGTCTTCTGTCCGGAAAATGGATTACCTGGGCCTCCCTGTCCGTGTCCTGTTTCAGCATGCCGATTGCGGCCGTCGGCGCTGAAGCGAAACGCGCCGGCGCCGCTTCTCGTCCCTGGGATGCCCGATTATTGAACCAATCGGGCGCATGGCCGCACTCGGAGCAAGACGCGCGGATCGCGGCCAGCGCGGCCGGGCTTCGCGTGGCGGTGGCGCCGGGGCGGACGTTCGCCATTGCCGCCGCTTCATCGCTCCGATTGCCGAGGGACGTCGGCCGCATCCGCGTGCGCGTGGCGGAAGTCGGCGGCGACGCGAGATGGTTCGTCCGTATCTACGGCGATTTGCGCGAGCCCGGCGATCTCCGCACCGTGGGCGTCGCGCAGGATGAAATGGCCGCGGCCGAACGGCTCTTCAGCCTCGACCCGCGGCTTCGACAGTTGCCCGAGGCGCCGCTTCAACTCCAGTTGGGAGTCGAGGGGCCGCCGGGGGCCTGGGCCGTGTTTGGCGATGTCGCCTTTCTGCCCGCCCTGCCCCGGCCGAATTGCATGCCGCGAGCTTCGTCCCAGCCTGGGCAGAAAGACATCGCCACGGTGGAGTTGATGCCGAACCTGCCCGAACCCTTCGCGCTGGTCGACTGGCGAGAGAAGGCCCGGGCCTACGATCGGTTCGCGTTCGATTTCCGCGCCAAGGGCGAGTTCCTGCCGTTGGTCTGGCTGGACGAGTCGCGCATCAACGTCGATCGTGCAACGTTCGGGTTGCCCAGCTACGTCGGCGCGCCGGACCAACAGCGCGGCAAGCCCAATTCGCAAGAAGGCATCACGTGCATGGGCGCGGTGCTGGGAGCCACGCTCGTAGGAATCGACAAGAGCCGGCAGGAGCACGACTACGTGGCCATGTGCGAAGCCTGGTTCAACGCCCGCAACGGACTGAACCTGGTGCTCAACCGCCAGCAGGACAACACGGGCGGATCGTTCTGGTACGAGTTGTTTCCACACATCGTGTTCTATGCGATCGCCGACCGCTACCCGGACAAGCCGCGGCTGGCGGAGATCCTGCGGATCACGGCCGCCCGTTGGCGCCAGGCGTGTGCGGATCTGAGCGACGCCCGCGGCTTGCCGGATTTCGACCACACGTCGTTCGACTTCCGCACGCGGAAGGCGGTGGACAACGGCCGTTGGCGCGAGCCGGACGCGGCCGCGGCCGTGGCCTGGCTTCAGTACGCCGCCTGGAAGAAGACGCAGGACCCCGGGCATCTTGCCGCGGCCGAAAGCTGTCTCCGATGGCTGGAGACCCGGAAGACCAATCCGTCCTACGAAATCCTGCTTCCCTTCGGCGCACTGGCCGCGGCCCGCATGAACGCCGAACTGGGCCGTGCCTACGACGTCGACCGCCTGCTGAACTGGTGTTTCGACGTGAGCGACACGCGGGGCGGCTGGGCGGTGACCGTGGGCAACTGGGGCGGCTATGATTGCGACGGGCTTCTGGGGAGCATCGACAACCGCTGCGGCTACGCCTTCGCCATGAACACGTTCGTGCAGGCCGGGGCACTCGCGCCGCTGCCCCGCTACGACCCGCGCTATGCCCGCGCCCTCGGAAAATGGATGCTGAACCTCGCCAACGCGGCGCGGCTGTTCTATCCGGGCGCGTTGCCGCCGGGCCACGCCACGAGCGAGTCTTGGAAGGGCGACCCGCAGCACGTCGTCGCCTACGAAGGTTTGCGCCACGAGTGGCAGGGGAAGAGCCCATGCGCCACGGGCGACCCCGTGGCGCTGAAGTGGGGGCCCAGGACGGACCTGGGCATCTACGGTTCCAGTTTCGTCGGCATGCTCGGCGCCCTGGTGCGGCGAACGAACGACCCGCGAATCATCCAGATCGATTGCGTGGCCACCGACTTCTTCCGCGACAAGGCGTATCCCACGTTTCTTTACTACAATCCGCACGCCGAGGCGAGAAGCGTCGTGCTGCCGGTCGGAGACCGGCCGGCACGAGTCTACGACGCTGCGTCGAAGCGGTTCCTTGTCGAGAGCGTAACGAAGGACGCAACCATCACGGTGCCGCCGGATGGGGCCGTGCTGGCCGTTGTTGTCCCGGCCCATGGCGCGGTGCGCCGCGAAGGTCGTCGGCTCTCGGTCGACGGGATCGTCGTGGATTACGCCGCGAGTCCCGTTCCGCCGCAACCTACACCTTGAACTCGGCGACCATCGACTGCATTTCCTTGGCCAGGTCGGCGAGCACATGGCCGGCCGATTGGGTCCGGCCGGCGTCCTGAGCGGTCCGTTTGGCGTTCTGATCCACGCGGCTGATGCTCTCGGTAACCTCGCGCGTGGCCTGGGCGGTCTGGGCCACTCCGGACGAGACCGCAGAAGCCCCGGATGCGGCCTGGGCCACGTTTTGCGCGATTTCTTTGGTCGTGGCGCTTTGCTGTTCGACCGCGGAGGCGATGGTCCGCGAGGCGTCGTTGATTTGCAGCACCACCTCGGCGATCTGGTTGATGGCCTCGATCGCGCTGCCCGTGGAACTCTGGATGCCTTCGATCCGCTTGCGGATGTCTTCGGTGGCGACCGCCGTTTCACGGGCCAGTTCCTTGACCTCGGTGGCGACGACGGCGAAGCCCTTGCCGGCGTCGCCGGCGCGGGCCGCTTCGATCGTTGCGTTCAAGGCCAGGAGATTGGTCTGCTCGGCGATCTCCTGAATGACTTCCACGACCTTGCCGATCTCCTCCGTGGCGGTGCTGAGGTGATCGATGCGGCCGTTGCTCGTTTCGGCCAGCCGGGCGGCGTTGCCGGCCACGGACGCGGCGCGTTCGGCGCTATTGGCGACTTCCGCGATCGCGGCCGTCATCTGTTCCACGGCCGACGCGACGGTGCGCACGTTGGCCGACATCTGCTCCGACGAGCTGGCCATCTGACCCATGCTGGCCGACATTTCTTCGGCGGCCGCGGCCACGGTGCTCGATTGACTGGTTGTCTCCTCCGCGCCGGTTGCGAGTTGTTCGGCCGTGCTGGCCAGTTCCACCGATGAATTGCCCAACTCGGTGGCCGAACGGCTGAGCTTGCCGATCATCTCGCGCAACTTCCGAATGAGCGTGTTGACCGACCGGCGGAGCTCGCCCACCTCGTCGTTCGAGTCTTCATCCAACGTCTGGGTCAGATCTCCGGAGGCGAAGGTCTGGAAGGCATGGACCGTCTCGCGGATTGGCCGGGTGACGGACCGCGTGACCAGGACGAAGAACACGCCGCCGCCCAGGGCCAGGAACCCAACGACCACGAGACTGCCTTTCACGAGTCCCGCCCGGGTGCGGGCATCCGCCTCGTCGAGCGACTGAACAACCTCGAACGCCCCGTGGACTTCCCCGGTCTTCCAATTCTCCATGGTTCCGCCCGTGGGATCCCGTCCCTCGTCGTTGCCCCACAGCGCGACCGACGTGGCGGGATCTCCGTGACACAGCAAGCATTCGCCGGTGAGCTTGATCGGGCGGAAGTACCGGACCGAGTTGCAGGTCGGGTCGATCTCGAAATACTCCTCGGTCCGCCCGTCGGCAAACGCCTTCAGGGCGCGGGCCTCCAGTTCGTCCGGTTCATTCTTGGGATTGCGCGGGTTGAACTTCGGGACGCGGAACTCGTAGCCCCCCTCCGCTGCTTTGGCCATGGCGGCGTGCCATGCGGTAACGACCGGAACGGCGGCGAGGACCTTGTCGAGTTCTCCCTTCTTACCCCAGCCAACGAGAGTCTTGTCGTCGAACAGTCCGAGCTTCCACTTCCGCGCCATTTCCTCGCGTACCGATTCGGCGGTGAGGATGATGGAACGCGCCCTTGCCACGTATTCGTCCTTCGTGGTGTCCTTCGCCTGACGGTAGTGCAGGTAGAACAGCACCCCGGTGACGACGGCCATTTGCAGGCCACCGAGCAGCACGATCTTCTTCCGCAAGGACCAGTTCTGGATCATGGTTCGCCCTTCATTCTTTCAAGACGGCGGTCTTCCGAAATCTTCAGGACTTCGGAAGCCTCGGAATATTCCTTCGAGCAAGTGCCGCTGCCCGCCGGTCACGTGACCATCGCGGGATCGGCCACAATTCGAATCGCTTCCACAGGGCACAACGCGAACGCCTCGCGGCAGGCCGACTCGTGTTCGGTGAAGATCAACTTGTTCGCTGCCCGCGCTCGCTCGCGATCGTCGATCTCGAACACGGCGGGGCACGTGCGGGCACAAAGACCGCATCCGATGCACCGACTTCGAATCACCATGGCGCGCATAGGCGGGCCCTTCCCCTGATCGCCAACACGGACCCCAGGCAACGCGGCTTCCTGAGAAGCCGTGCCAGTCACGTCAACTCTAGGTCACGTTGCGGGCGCACCGGGACCGCCGAAGCGTAGGGGTGGCGGATGTGCGCCACGCGGCCGGACTCCGGCGGCGGAATGCGACGAACAACCGCGCTGCGCGGAATATCCGCCGCGATCCTTGCTGGCCGGTTGTTCCGTGTGCGCTGTTGAGAGGGATATTGCGGGCCGGCTGACGCCCCTTACACCCGCATCCGTTGGAGCAATTCGCGCCGATAGGCCTCGCTGGAAAGCTGATCGAGCTTGGCGAGCTCGTCGTCGCTGAGGAACGCAGGCGCGCCCACCTGAAGGGCGCCATGTTGAATCGCGGCCTGCTCCTCCACGGCCAGCGTGCGGTAAAACGCCTCCTTGATCGAAGTGCCTACGGTGATCAAACCGTGGTTGCGCAAGACGATGCCGTAGCAATCGGCCGACTTCACCACGTCTTCGACCCGGGCCGCCAACTCGGGCGTGGTCACCGTCACATAAGGCAGGTGCGGCACGTTCTTGCCGAGGTACACGTAGTAGTCGGCAAACATCGGACGCAGGTCGTGGCCGGCGGCCGTGAGAGCCTGGGTCATCGGCGGATGGGTGTGAATGGTTGCCCGCACCTCGGGCCGGCGGCGATAGATGGCCAGGTGCATCAGCACCTCGGACGAAGGCCGGCGCGTGCCGCTGGTGATCTCACCCGTCGAGATCGACACCCCCGGATAGTCGCCCGACCCCGCATCCTCGAACGACATCCCGCTCGGCGAAATCCACATCGTATCGCCTTCCCGCGCGCTGACGTTGCCGCCGGCGCCGCGGACCAGCCCTTCCTGCGGCAGACGCCGCGCCGTGGCCACCAGCGAGTCAAGCACGTCGCTCATCGGAGATCCCTCCCAAGGCAATTCTCGGACGATCGCTACACAAGCACCCGCTTGCTCGACTCGCCCACGGTTTCCCGGACGTAGCGCGGAACCGCGTATCCGGGAAGACGGGCACGGAGCTGCCGCACCAGTTCCCGGCCGGCCTGCTCGGGCACTTCATAATGCGCGGCCCCCGCGACGCGGTCGAGTTGATGAAGATAGTAAGGCATCACCCGCAGGTTGACCAGTCGCTCACACAATTCGGCGAGGACTTCCGCCGAGTCGTTCACCCCCCGCAGGAGCACCGATTGGCTGAGCAGGGGCACGCCGGCGTCGGCCAATCGCCCCAAGGCGTCCGCCACGCCCCCGTCGATCTCCGCCGGATGGTTGACGTGGACGACAACGATCACTGTCAGACGCGAGCGATGCATCCACCGCACCAAGTCGTCGGTCACTCGCTGCGGAATCACGACCGGGATGCGGGTGTGGAGCCTTATCCTCTGAAGGTGGGTAATCTTGGACAGCCTCTCTGCGGTGTGCGCCAGGGTCGCGTCGTCCAGGGTCAGAGGATCGCCCCCGCTGAGGATCACCTCGCGGATCGACGGCTGAGCCCGCACCACGGCAATAGCCGCCTCAAGATTATCCCCTTGGGAGTTAGGACATGCCCCGCGAAAATGCCGGCGAAAGCAGAAGCGGCAATGGACGGCGCAGCCACGAGTTGCTACGATGAGAAGCCGGCCTGGATACTTCCAGAGCACATCGTCTAATCTGGTGGTTTGATGTTCGCCAACTGGATCAACGCTGTAGCCTGGTTGTGGGGATAATTCGGCGGGGCAAGGCAGTATCTGGAGGAGCAGCGGGTCCTTGGGATTGCCCCGGCGGATCCGAGCCAAATAAGGCTTGGGCACAAGGAGAGGGAACTCCCGGCATACCCCTTGCGCATTACGCGCCAATCCCTCGGGAAGATCCAGGAGGCGGCACAGTTGGCCGAGGTCGATCACGGCGTCGGCCATCGCCGATTGCCAGTCCGGATAGGTTGGGTTGGCCGGCTGCAGAGGTTCCAAATCGCGCCTGGTAGCTGCCGTTGCCATAGCCTGTCCATCGTAGCAGAACCGTTTTGTCTCAGGAAGCAGAAAATAGGATTGCGAACGTGGCTTCGTACATCACAAGTGAGTTCCGCAAAGGGCTGAAAGTCCAGATCGAGGGCGACCCCTACCTGATGGTCGAGTGCAATTTCGTCAAGCCGGGCAAGGGGCAGGCGCTCTACAAATGCAAGCTCCGTCACCTGCTCCGCGGCACGATTCTCGACCGAACCTACAAGAGCGGTGACTCGCTCGACGCCGCGGACGTCGAGGAGATCGAGGCCCAGTTCCTCTACCGCCAGCAAGACCAGTTCGTCTTCATGGACAACAAGACCTACGAACAGTACGAGTTGAGCAAGGACATCGTCGAGGACACCTGGAAGTATCTCAAGGAAGGCATGCTCTGCGGCATGACCCTCTTCAACGGCAACCCCATCAGCGTGATACCGCCGAACCACGTCGTGTTGAAGATCGAATACTGCGAGCCCGGCGCCCGGGGCAACACGGCGACCAACGTCACCAAGCCGTGTCGCGTCGAAACGGGGGCGGACATCAACTGCCCCGCGTTCGTCGAGATGGGCGAATCGATCAAGGTCGATACCCGAACCGGCGAGTATATCGAACGCGTGAAGGTGTGATTCGAGGGCCGAGGGCGGGAGGTGGAATAAGGCACGGATGTGACCGTTTAGCCGCGGGACTTGTCCCGCACGAGCGCGTTCCGACGGTTCTGGTCCGATGATGTCCCGCCGCGACGAACAAGCCGACTTTCTCCCCACCGCTTCCTGGAAGAACCTGCGGCTGAGGGCCGAGATGCTCCGCAAGGTCCGCGCGTTCTTCGACGCGCGGCAGTTCCTCGAAGTCGAAACGCCGATCCTCTCGGCCGACGTCGTGGTCGACCGGCATCTCGATCCGTTCTGCGTGCCCCAGACCGAGTCTGCACGCACTGCGTCGGGGCCGCGGCAACTCTGGCTGCAAACCTCGCCCGAGTTCGCCATGAAACGCCTGCTGGTCGCGGGCGCTCAAGCGATCTACCAGATCACCCGGGCGTTCCGGCAAGGCGAGGTGGGGCGATTGCACAATCCCGAGTTCACCATGGTCGAATGGTACCGTGTCGGCGACGGCATGCCTGAGGGGATGCAGTTGCTGAGCGACCTGTGCCAGTGCCTGCTGGACCGCGGGCCCGCCGAGGCGCTTTCCTACGCCGAAGCTTTTGCCGATCACGTGGGAATCGCTCCGCACGCGGCTTCCTCGGCGGAACTGGCCGCGAAGGTGCGAGACCTGGGATTGTCTGCGCCGGAGAGCCTTGGCCTGGAGGATCGCGACGGCTGGCTCGACCTGCTCATGGCCGAGTGGATCCAGCCGAAGCTGGGGCTCGGCCGGCCGACAATCCTGTACGACTATCCGGCCAGCCAGGCGGCGTTGGCCCGGGTGCGGCCCGGCCCGCCTGCGGTGGCCGAGCGGTTCGAGTTGTTCGTGTCGGGCATCGAGTTGGCCAACGGCTACCATGAACTCCTGGACGCGGCGGCGCTTCGCGAACGAAACAGGGCGAACAACGCCCTGCGCCGGTCCGACGGCAAGCCGGCGCTGCCCGAGGAGAGCCGGCTCCTGGCGGCCATGGAGGCCGGGATGCCGGTCTCGGCAGGTGTGGCATTGGGATTGGACCGGGTGGTGATGTTGGCCGCGGGGGAGGACGGCATCCGTCAGGTCCTCGCATTTCCCTTCGATCGGGCATAGTGCGTTTCATTGAAGTCCAGCGTACAATCCGGAATGTAGCACGCAGGGCGGGCGTCGCTGGACTCCAGCCGCTTTGCCGATAGACTCCAGTCAGGAATTCGATGGCAGCCATGAACGAGAATTTCGATCCCTATCGTGAGGCATTGGTCATTGAGACGAAGACCGTTTGGCCCGACGACACGGCCGGCGTCTCGTCCGAGAATCGGCAGCGAATCGAAACGGCGCTGCACGCCGACCCGGGCGAGGCAGTCAACTTGGAATACGTCCGTCTACACGCCGGATTCTGCCGTCAGATCACTGTTGCGCCCGCCGATCTGGAACGGCTGAAATAGGGCCCCAAGCATTCCGAAGCCCGGACTTCGCCGGCAATTCGTCGCCGGCAGGGGTTTGAAGGAGAAGGCAAGTGAACCAGTCGAAGCAAGCCGTGCGCGTCGAGTTGGGCCCGCGGAGCTACGATATTGAGATTGGCTCGGGCAACCTGGCCGGCGTCGGGCAGTTCGTGGCCCAGCGCGGCGATGTGTCGCATGCCGTGGTGATCACCGACGAGAACGTCGAGAACCCGCATGCCATGCAGGTGGCCGAGAGCGTTGCCCAGACCTCGACCACGGTGGACCTCGTGGTCATCGAGCCCGGCGAACAGGCAAAGTGCATCGCCACCGCCAGCGAGCTATGGGAGCGGCTGTTGGAATTGGGGGCCGACCGCAAGACCGTGATTCTGGCCGTCGGCGGGGGCGTGATCGGCGATCTGGCCGGCTTCGTCGCCGCCACCTATGCGCGCGGCATTCCATTCTTCCAGGTCCCCACGACCCTCTTGGCGCAGGTCGACAGCTCGGTGGGCGGCAAGGTGGGCATCAATCTTCCGGCAGCCAAGAACATGGTCGGGGCATTTCTTCAGCCGCAGGGTGTGCTCATCGACATCGCCACATTGGACACCCTCCCCGACGCCGAATATCGCTCCGGCCTCGGTGAAGTGGTCAAGTACGGCGTGATCCTCGACGCCGACCTCTTCGCCTTCCTCGAAGCCAACGCCGACCGGATTGCCAAGCGCGACCACGACGTCTTGCGCCGGGTCGTCGCCCGATGCTGCCGTCTCAAGGCCGACGTCGTCCAGCAGGATGAGCGCGAAACCAGCGGCCTGCGCGCGGCGCTGAACTACGGTCATACCTTTGGCCACGCCCTGGAGAGCCTCAGCGGCTACGGCACGTTCCTGCACGGCGTGGCCGTCTCGATCGGCATGGTCTGCGCCTCGCGCCTGGCTGAACGCCTGGGGCAGATCGATCCGGAAGTCACCGGCCGGCAAGAGCGGCTCCTGCGGACCTTCGGGCTTCCCACGCACTTGCCGCCCGTCGACGCCGACGACGTCCTTCGCGCCATGATGCACGACAAGAAAGTCCAGCACGGCACACTGCGATTCGTGCTGCCGACGCGCCTGGGCCATGTCGAGCTTGTGGGCGGCGTGGACGAGGACAAGGTCCGCGAGGTGCTGAAAGAGGATTAGCTTTCGGCAGTCAGCGATTCGCTTCCAGCTTTGAGTCATCGGTGATCACGTGCCGCGACAAAACGCTTTGCGCTGCACCGACAGTATTCGGTGCGCGGTGACCTCGACCGCAGACAGCGGTCTCACTGAGAGCTGACTACCAATCGCTATCCGCTAATCGCTGAACGCCACCCTGGGACGGATGGCTGCCATGAAGACTAACGCAGCTCGAACGCTGGACAACTTGGGAATCGCCTACGAAGTGCGGGAGTACGCGTTCGACCCCGACGACCTGGGCGCGGAGAAAGTCGCGCAAGCGATCGGGCTTCCCCTCGCGCAGGTTTTCAAGACGCTTGTGGTCCGCGGCGACCGCCGCGGCGTGTTCTTGGCCGTGCTGGCCGGCGACGCAGTACTGGATCTCAAAGCCCTGGCCCGACTCTCCGGTGATCGCAAGGTCGAAATGGTCCACCTCAAGGAAGTGCAACCACTGACCGGCTACATCCGCGGCGGAGTCACCGCCCTGGCGTGCAAGAAGGACTACCCGGTCTTCGCCGACGAGCAGATCCAGTTGTACGATCGGATCGCCGTGTCGGCCGGAATGCGCGGCGCCCAATTGGTGTTGGCGCCGGATGACTACCTGCGTGCCGCCAAAGCCACACTCGGCGCCTTCACACGCACGCCGGGTTAAGCGGTCGTCCATGCCACCTCCCCGTTGAGTGGGGGTGGCGGGGGTGAGGGGATTGGCTGAAGCCGTCCCAGTTCTCGGGGCCAGTCGTCGCAAGAACATTGCGGACGTTGTTGTCATCGGAACAAGTGACGGCAGAGTATCGCAATGAGCGCAACCATATAACACGAAGCGAGTTACGACGTAAATGTATCAAATACTATACGGTTTTTGTTGAAAGTCAGTAATTCATTCGATATATTATATTCGGAAATCAGAAAAATTGGATAATGGCCTTGACGCCCTGTACCGGATTCCCCCACACGATGAGGAAGGCATGGTAACCGCCGGCACCACCCAATCCGAACTCGCTCTCCAGATGGAGCGCCGTCGCAGAAGTCTGCGGATGAGCCGTTCCGTTCTCGCGCAGAGGAGCGGGGTCTCCTTGCCGACGGTCAACCGAGTCCTCAGCGGGGATGAGAACGCGACTTACGCGACGTTGCAGTCGATCGCCCAAGCGCTTGGGCTCAACTTCGAGTTGAAGCCAACGGCGAGCGATCAGGACTACGCGGAACAGCAAGCCCGCGAGAAGGCGGAGCGAATCGCGCGGATGGTTCAGGCAACGTCTGCGTTGGAGTGTCAGGCGGTAGACCGCGAGACGTTCGACGAAATGGTCCGACAGACCGTGCACGAACTGATGGCCGGCTCGAGACGTAGGCTTTGGAGTCTCTGATGGGCGAGTGGGAAGCGATCTATGGCGAAACGCCGATCGATCCATCGCAACTGAAAGATCGAACGATCAGGACTCGGGCTGAACTCAACGAGGCGGAAGCCAAGAACATTCGAAGAGCATACGTCAAGTACCTTGCCGTTGTTCCGTCGCGGCGCGTCGCCCCATTCGACCTCCGGTGGTTCCAGAAGCTGCACAGGGAGATGTACGGTGACGTCTGGGTATTCGCCGGCCAGACTCGCGAGATCGACTTGAACATCGGCGTTCCGTGGCGTCAGGTCACGATGCAGCTCTTCGAGCTCATCCGTGACCTTCAGGAGTGGAGTGGTCGCATGGTGCCGCTGAATGAACAGGCGGCACGGCTCCATTACAGGGCTGTGTGGGTCCATCCCTTCGAGAACGGGAACGGCCGTTGGGCTCGCCTGCTGGCAAACATCTGGCTCCGGCAGCAGAAGTCGCCAATCATTGAGTGGCCCGAGCAGAACCTTGTAGGCCCGAGTAGTCCGATTCGGGAGACTTATATCAAGGCGCTTCATGACGCCGACCAAGGGGACCTCGATCCGCTGTTGGAACTGCACAGACAGTACATGGAAGCGAAGGATCTGAGGTAGTCTGTGCTGGCACTGCAGAACCAAGCGCGACTGCTCGCACCGGAC
>CAZFKF010000036.1:0-13411 GCA_964518805.1 uncultured Planctomycetaceae bacterium
AATGGGCCAGCAATTGGGGGGCGCGGAGCTTCTCGGGACCGAGCGTGAACTCGCGCCGCAGCCAGATCTCGCGGCCGTCCCACCGGGTCCGCACCACGGCGCCCGGCGTGCCTGCGGTGCCGAATCCCGCCGGGCCTTGCTGCCAGGACGAGTCGTCGAAGCCGGGCTTCATCCAATCGGCCGCGGGCCTGGTGACGGTGAACTTCCACACAACCGACTGCTGGCCGGCGGTCGGCGAGATTTCGTGCAGTCCGCGTTGGACCGGCGCCGGCGCCCAAGGTCCGGCGACCTTGGCTGCCGAATCGGCCCACCGCTTCCAGGTCGGCCGATCGGCGAGCATGCGCACGAAGATGCCGCCGACCACCGGCCGGGCCTGGAACCCCTCGCGGCGTCCGTCGGTCGTGACGTACCAGTCGGACAATGGCACGCGCGACGGCGTCTGGTGGGCATAGCGGAAGATCGGCGCCACAAGGGCCTCGAAGTCGCTCTTTGCATCCGCCGGAGCGATGCTCCACAGGGCCCAGTCGATGAGGCACGTTTCCGTCCGGTTGTCGACCGGCAGGCCGAACGGCTTCTGCACCTTCAGATACCAGGCGATCTCGGCGTCGCCCAGCGCCTTGGGAAACAGGTTCAACTCAAGCACGCGATCCCAGATCAGATTGTGTTTCATACCCCAGGTGCCGGGCAGGTGATAGGCCAGACGCGTGCGCCCGTCATCCTCGGCCAGTTCTTGCCAGCGCGTAGCGTACTGTCGCGCGATGGCCATGAAGCGTTTCGCCTCGTCCGGCTTGCCGGCCATCTCGCACAGTTGCGCGTACGCCCCGATGCCGATCACGGCCTTCAGCGCCAGATTGGCGCAGTGCGGCAAGTGACCGAACATGTCGGCCGAGCAAAGCTGGTTTTCCGGGTCCAGTCCGTTGGCGACCAGGTATTCGGCCCATTTCGTCAGCATCGGCCAGTGCTTCTGGGCCAAAGCCGCATCGCCTTCGATTTGCGCCAGGGCCGCCAGCATGATGAGCATATTGCCCGACTCTTCGACGGGCATCCGATCGCCGTCGCGCCCTCCCATGCCGTATACCTGCCCCGTGGCCCACGGGTAGGTCCCCAAATCGTGCGGCGCATAGCCATAGGGCCAGGCCGGCGACGCGGCATAGTCGAGCACCGGCACGAGCATCGCCTTCACCAACGCCGGGCTGAAGACGAGATAGAACGGAGCCTGCGGGAACAGGACGTCCACCGTGCCGATGCAGCCGTTGGAGAAATTCTCTTTGGGAAACAGAAGCGGCATTCCCTTGGCGTCCGCCGCCAGCTTGTTGCCGGCGAACGTCTGGCGGTAGGCCAAAGCGCACAGGGCCGCATATTGGTCGCCGCCGACGCGCGACAAGTCGGCCAGCAGGGCCTCATCGAACGCTCGGCACCGCTGGGCCAGGGCCGCGTAGTCGCGTTCGGCCGCCGTCAGCACATCGGCGGCTTCCTTGCCGTTGCGCCGCCAGTAGGGACGCAGTCGCGCGCCGAAATACTTGATCGAATACAAATCGTCGTACGCCAAGAGGACGTGGCGCTCCACGGGCTGCGGGCCCACCCGGCCGAGATCGAAGCGGAGGACGCCGGCGCCGGTCGCTTCCGGCTGTTGTCCGGCTGGGGCGGCGAGGTAGGCGTAGCCCCAATCGATCCGCAGATCGTCCCCCTTGCGCGCGAGCACGCGTTGCGTGCGCGATCCGACGCGATGGACGGTGAACCCTGCGATCGCCGGCCGGTCCCACGTCACCGGTTGTTCCGGGGTGTTGACGGCCAACTGGCTCCCCATCGCAATCTCGATCTGCACGGCATGCGGCTTGCCGTCGGCCGAACACGTCTCCCACGCCACGTACGTTACGGGGCGCGACAGCACGTTCAGATCCGAGGGCAAGGCCGGCGTCAGGAACGTCAGCGCGAGCTTCACGTGTTCGTTGGCGAACCGATAGATCGTTCGCGTTGGCCAGACGGTTACGCCGGCTTGCGGGATCGCGGCGGCGTCGGCAGGCCGTGTTCCCATGACGCGGTACAGCCGGCCGTCGATCCGAACCGTGCTGCCGAGCGGATGCGGCTTGCCCGTCCAGTGGATCGTATCGACCTCGGTCAGGCGATCGGCCGGCGACCAGATGCTGAAGTACGGGTCGTGCGTCACCAGCGGCACGGCCGGCGGCCGCAAAGACGCGGGCTGCGCAAGGCACGCCGTCGAAGTCAAAAACCATGCAAGAAACGCTCGTCGCATCGGTCGATCTCCTCGTTGTCAACGCGGGGCCGCGCCAGGGCAATCACGCACGGGTATCCGCCCGTTTCGCTACTTGAGCGGGATGTCCCGTTGGATGGGCCCTGACGAGGGCAGTTCGAGGGTCTCGGGCTTGCCGCCCCATGCGCCCTGGTGCACGACGATCCGCTTCGGCGGATCGCGTCGCGGCGGGTCGAGGGTGAGGGTCGCCTTGGACCCGTCGGCCGAGACTGTCAACTCGACCGACATCGGGCCGAACTCGGTCGGCGTTTCCCGCGCGGCGATCGACTTGCTGGGCCGGAGCCAGGCGCGCGGGAGTCCCTCGAACAAATGCAACTCTTCGCCGCGCTCCAAGATCAGCAGGTGGCGCACCAACCGGATGAATTCGGCGCTGGCCCAGTTGTGCGGCATGTCGCCGCACACGGCGTCGCCCTCGCCGTGCGGCATCTGTTCCTCGCGCCACACCAACAGCGGCGAGGCGTGGTTGGCGAAATCGTAGAGCGTCTGGGCGGCCTTCTGGCCCTGGCCCATCCAGAGCCAGCCGTGGGCATAGAACGACGCGAAGTAGTTCCACACCCCGTTGGCCACCCACCCCGTGTCGCGGACCAGTCCTTCGGCCTCCACGGCGCGCAGCATGGCCATGTTGCCCAAAACCAACGGGTCGCCGGGGGTAAACAGCATGCCGGGAAACACCGCGTGCAGGAACGCCCACTGGGCCTTCTGTGGCGAGACCTTCGCGTCCTTGCGCATCGAGATCGGCACGTAGCGGTTGCCGTGCGCGTCGACGCGCGTGTCGCGCTCGGCGGCGCGGCGGAACGCGGCATAGAAATCGTCGTACTCCTTCTGCCACGCGAGGGCCTCGTCGTTCTTGCCGAGCCAGCGGGCGGCGTCGATGGCGGCCTTCAGGCCGACGAGCGTCCAGTAGACGTTGGTGTACTCGGGGTTCTTGCCGCCCAGGCCGCCGTCGCTGAACCCCTCGGGCAGCAGCCGATACTCCGGCGCGCTGGGATCGTTCGAAGCTTGCCGCCGCAACGTGCCGATGTATGCGTAGCCTTTTTCGATCTGCGGCCAGACCGTGGCCAACCACGCCTTGTCGCCGGTCAGCCGGGCGTGCCGCGTCACGGCCCAAAGGGCGATCCCCGTCTCCTTCAAATGCCCATCGATGAGCATGATCGCCCCGTCGGGTCGCTGGAAGCTCAGGAGGTAGCGGACGCCGTTGCGGGCCTCATCGACCCGGCCGAGGAAGGCCACCGCCTCCATCAGGAACGAACCGTCCACCACCCATAGCCCTCGGTAGCAGGTCGGACCGACCTGGAAGGCCGGCAGTCCTTTCTTGATTTCGCGGGCCTGGTAGATGTTCCGAACGGAGGCATCGAGTTGTCCTTGGACTCCGTTGTCGGGCACCTGGAAGGTCTGGTAGGGCAAGTCGAGTGTTTGCCAGTATTGGCGAGCGATCTCCTCGAGTTGCCGGGCCTGGCAGGCGTCGATGGGATACCACTGTTCGGGTCTGGGCGCCGCGGGGCCGCGAAGGACGCCGAACGCCAGCGACTTGTCTTCGCCCGCCGGCACGTGGATCGCCGTGGGCCATTCCAGCACGGTCTTTTCCGGCGAGTGATGGACCAGCCGAACCACTTCCGGGAAGAAGAGCGTGGTGCCCGTGCCGATCTGCACGCGATGGCCGCCGGGATCGACCGCAACGGCGAATTCGCTCTCGATGGTCACCGTGGGACGCAACGTGGCGCCGCTCAGGCCGGTGTTGCGCATCCGGGCCAGGAGCAGATCGTGTCGCGGCGGGCCCATGCGCGGCGGCTCGTGGCCGCAGTTGACGTGGGCCAAGGGTGCGCGGCTGCTCCGGCCCGCCAGAAGCTCGCTTGCCGGCGGGGCGTCCCCGGCGAACACCCAAAGGACGTTCAGGATCGTATTGCCGTCGGGCGAGCCCGCGGCGGCGCTGATCGTGACGTCGATCGCGCCGTCGTTGTCTTCGTCCGATGCGTCGAAGGCGAACATGGCGGGCACGTCTTTGCCGTGTGCCGCGGCCATGTCGACGGTCTTCCGCGTCTTGCCTTCGATCTTCAGGTCTTCGATCCGTTGGCCGGCCTTGGCGTGCCAGCCTTCGCAGAGGCCGAAGACGATCGAGTACGGCTGCGAGCGGGCGGCCTGCACGCGGTAGTGAATCTCACCATTCCAGCCGACGGCCACGTCGCGAAACGCCGCATCGCAAGGCGTCTTGGGGTGGGCCCAGTCCTTGATCCCGCCCCCGCCGTCCATCCGCTCGACGACCGAAGGCTTCGCCGCCTTGGCCTCGTCCCACCGCAACGGCGGGGCTGCGGCAAACGCATCCTCGACCATTTCCACGTTGCCCAACCGCTTCACCGTATGCACGATCGGCACGCGGGGCGAATCCAGCTCCTGCCGCACCCACTTGGCTTCGGGTCCGAAGTCCAGACCGATCCGCGTCTTGAATCCGGAGAACTTGCCCGGGTAGTCGTACAGTAGCGCGCCCTCTTTGCCCACCAGCGTCTTCTGCCAGTCGTCGGGCAGGCAAATCAGGGTCTGCCACCACACGGGGGCATATCGCTGGTCCACGGTCCATGCCGGTTTCGCCGGGACGTCCTGTGCGTTCAGCGAGGCGTTCTTGTTCGACGCCAACGCGGTGAGCGCAACTGCCAGCAAGATTCGTTTCCAGGACATTGCATCGCCTCCCAGGCCCAGGGGTTGGCGATCCTGGGCGCCTTTGGTGTGGTTCGATCAGCCAAGCCATCCATCGCAACCCGCCGGAGAGCGTGGCATGATTCCATGCGGCTGCGGGGCGTTCGTCGTGCGGGCTTCAGCCCGTTGAGTCCTGTAATCCAAGTCGGATTCAAAGAAACGGGCTGAAGCCCACACTACGAACCGAGTCCAGGATACCCGATGCCGGGGTCGCTCGCCACGATCACGCTCCTGTGCCGACTGCTATGGCAATCATAGGCGATGCCACTACAATGGGTAACTGAGTCAAATGGATCGCGATGGGTGAATCTTCCCAGCCTGGGGCTGGCGAAAGGTGACAGGATCTGTGGACAAGACGAACCAATCCCCGCTCTCAGATCAGAAGATCGTCCTCAAGGACCCTGCGTTGGCCGCGCTCTTGGGGTGGCTTGTGCCGGGCCTCGGGCACATCTACCAGGGCCGGACTGCGAAGGGGGTTCTGTTCTTTGTCTGTTTGGTGAGCACGTTTGTATACGGCTGTTATCTGGGGGGAAGTCCCAAGGTCGGCTGGGGGCGGGTGGTTTACATGGCATGGCGGGACGACGACACCCGATTGGCGTATTTGTGCCAAGTGGGGATCGGGTTGCCGGCCCTGCCGGCCCTGGTTCAGGCAGCCCGAGCAAGCAAGGGGAAAGAGCCCTGGTGGAACGGATTCATGGCCCCGCCGCAGCCCGAGGGATTCGGCAACGGTGATGACGCCGCGAGGCGGGCCTTGGCCCGGCAGCCCACGCTCGACGACTTGAATTTCCACCTCCGCGGCTACTTCGAGTTGGGCACGGCCTACACCATGATCGCTGGCCTGCTGAACATTCTTGCGGTCTACGACGCTTGGGGCGGACCCGTCTTCCCCGAGTCGGCCAAGAAGGAAGACGACGAAGACGAAGCGAAGGACGAGCCGGCCGATGAGGCGGCGAAGTCATCCACCTAACACGCACCAAGGGCCCCCACGGTCCTTGTCAGACCCCCAACCGGTAAGACCATGCATCCCTTCTTCCTAATCGGCCTTGCGACCAATCAGCTTTGGTACGCCCTGCCCTTGGTGGTTGTGGTGAGTCTCGTCTACTCGGCTACGCGGCATGAAGAGCTTAGGCCGATCTTGTCGCACGCGCTACGGATCGGCGCATGGATCGCCTGCTTCATGGCGGTCGTGTTCGTGGTCCTGTTGCTCGTCTCCTGGTGGGTCTAGTCGGGGCGACTTGTCCGCCGGTCATCGAGCGCGCTATCAAAGCAGGAAGTCGTCCATCTGCGAAAGCGCCGCGTCGACGGCAGCGGCGACCGTGGTCCTGTCCAGCGTCGCGTCGGCGGTTGCGGCCGTCCCGGTGTTTCCGGCCAAGTCGGTGAGCGTGACGCTGAAAGACAGCGTCCCGTCCGAAAGCGACGACACGTCGATCGACGTTACGTGCTCGGTCGATGACGCGATCGTGCCGCTGCCGGTCACCGCCGTGCCGCCGCCGCTGCTGGTCACCGTGTACTGGTACGTCGCGCCGACTTCCGCGCCGCTGAACGTGAAACCGGTGGAGGAGGCTTCGGTCGTGCCGATCACCGTGTTGTCCAGCGCGATCGCGTAGCCCGCAGGCGCGGTCCGGTCCAGCGTGGCCACCGCGGTCACCGCACCGCCGGTGTTGCCCGTGGTGTCGGTGAGGGTGACGCTATAGGTCAGCGTGCCATCGGGAAGCGACGAGACGTCGATGCCCGTGACTTGCTGCGTTGCCGACGCGACCGTTCCGTTGCCGGTCACCGCCGTGCCGCCGCCGCTGCTGGTCACCGAGTACTGATAGGTCGCCCCGACTTCGGCCCCCGAGAAGGTGAAGGAAGTCGACGTGGACTCGGTGGCGTTGATCCGACTGTCGTCGGCCGCGATCGTATAGCCCAGCGGCACGTTGTCCAGCGCGGCCGACGCCGTGGCGGCGATGCCCGTGTTGCCCGCCGCATCGGTGAGCAAGACGCTGTAGGTCAGCGTACCGTCGGGCAGAGACGAGACATCGATGTCCGTCACCTGTTGCGTGGCCGACGAGACGGTGCCGCTGCCGAGCACGGCCGTGCCGCCGCCGCTGCTGGTGACGGAGTAATGGTACGCCGCGCCGACTTCGGCCCCGGCGAAGGTGAACGACGTGGACGCGGCCTCCGAGGCGCTGACCTGGCTGTCGTCGGCCGTGATCGTGTGACCCGACGGGGCCGTCTTGTCCAGGGTCGACGTCGCGGTCGTCGCGGTTCCGACGTTGCCGGCCGGATCGGTCAGCGTGACGCTGTAGGTGAGCGTCCCGTCGGGAAGCGACGAGACGTTGATGCCCGTGACTTGCTGGGCGGCCGACGTGATCGTGCCGTTGCCGGTGACGGCCGTTCCGCCGCCGCTGCTGGTCACCGAAAACTGGTACGTGGCCCCAACCTCGGCCCCGGCGAAGGCGAAGGAGGTCGCCGTGGACTCGGCGGCGCTCGTCAGGCTGTCGCCGGCCGTGATCGTGTAGCCGGAAGGTGCGGTCTTGTCGAGCGTCGACGTGGCCGTCGCCGCGGCCCCGGTGTTGCCGGCGGTATCGGTCAGCGTGACGCTGAAGGTGAGCGTTCCCTCGGACAGCGACGAGACATCGATGCCCGTGATTTGTTGCGCGGCCGAGGCAATCGTGCCGCTGCCGGTCACCGCGGCGCCGCCGCCGCTGCTGGTCACCGAATACTGGTACGTCGCCCCGACCTCGGCCCCCGCAAAGGTGAATGAGGTCGACGTAGCCTCGGTGGCGCTGATCAGAGCGTCGTCGGCCGCGATCGTGTAGCTCATGGGCACGTTGTCCAACGTCGCGGTGGCCGTGGCCGCGACGCCGGTGTTGCCGGCAGGGTCGGTGAGCGTCACGCTGTAGGTCAGCGTGCCGTCGGGCAGGGAGGAGACGTCGATTCCGGTGACCTGCTGCGTGGCCGAGGCGATCGTGCCGCTGCCGGTGACGGCCGTGCCGCCGCCGCTGCTGGAGACCGAGTACTGGAACGTAGCCCCGACCTCAGCCCCGGCGAAGGTGAACGAAGTCGAGGCGGCCTCGGTCGCGTTGATCGTGCCGTCATCGGCCGATATCGTGTATCCCGACGGGGCGGTGGTGTCGAGCGTCGCCGTGGCTGTGGTCGCCGCACCCGTGTTGCCGCCGGTGTCGGTGAGCGCGACGCTGTAGGTCAGCGTGCCGTCGGAGAGCGTCGAGACATTGATTCCGGTCACCTGCTGCGTGGCCGAGGAGATGGTGCCGCTGCCGGTGACCGCGGTGCCCCCGCCGCTGCTGCTGACGGTGTAGGAGTACGTAGCCCCCACTTCGGCCCCGGCGAACGTGAACGATACCGACGTCGCTTCGGTGGCATTGATCAAGCTGTCGTCGGCTGCGATCGAATAGCCCACGGGCACGTTGTCCAGCGTGGCCGTAGCGGTGGCGGCGCCGCCGGTGTTGCCGGCGGGGTCGGTGAGGGTCACGCCGAAGAGGACCGTGCTGTCGGCCAGGGACGAAATGTCGATTCCGGTCACGTGTTGCGAGGCCGAGGTGATGGTCCCGCTTCCCGTTATCGAGCTCGAGCCTCCGCCGGCGATGGTGTACTGATACGTCGCGCCGATCTCGGCGCCGTTGATCGTGAAGCCGACATTCGATGCCTCGGAGGCGGTGATCGCGGTGTCGTCGAGCGTGATCGTGTAGCCGGAGGGCGCTGTCTTGTCGAGGGTCGCGGCGGCAGTGACCGCCGAGCCGGCGTTGCCAGCCGCGTCGGTGAGCGTGACGCTGAAGGTGATCGTTCCGTCGGAGAGGCCGGAGACGTTGATCCCCGTGATCTGCTGCGTGGCCGAGGTGATCGTGCCGCTGCCGGTGACGGCCGTGCCGCCGCCGCTGCTGGTGATGGAGTAGGAGTACGTGGCCCCCACTTCAGCCCCGGAGAAGGTGAACGAAGTTGATATGGCCTCGGTGACATTGATCAGGCTGTCGTCGGCCACGATGGCGTACCCCGAAGGCGCGGTCCGATCCAGGGTGGCGGTAGCCGTGGCCGCGGCGCCAGTGTTGCCGTCGGTGTCGGTGAGCGTGACGCTGTAAGTGATCGTTCCGTCGGAGAGGCCGGAGACGTTGATCCCGGTGACCTGCTGCGTGGCGGACGAGATCGTGCCGCTGCCGGTCACGGCCGTGCCTCCGCCGCTGCTGGTGACCGTGTACGAATACGTCGCCCCGACTTCGGCCCCGGCGAAGGTGAAGGAGGTCGAAGTGGCCTCGCTGGCGTTGATCGCGCTGTCGCCGGCCGTGATCGTGTAGCCCGTCGGCGCGTTGTTCAAGGTCGCCGTGGCCGTCGCCGCGGTGCCGGTGTTGCCGGCGGTGTCGGTGAGGGTGACGCTATAGGTGATCGTTCCGTCGGAGAGGCCGGAGACGTTGATCCCCGTGATCTGCTGCGTGGCCGAGGAGATGGTGCCGCTGCCGGTGACGGCCGTGCCGCCGCCGCTGCTAGTGACCGTGTACGAGTAGGTCGTCCCGATTTCCGCTCCGGCGAAGGTGAACGCGGTTGAAGTGGCCTCGCTGGCGTTGATGCTGCTGTCGTTGGCCGTGATCGTGTAGCCGGTGGGGACCGTCTTGTCGAGCACGGCTGCGGCCGTGGCCGCGGTGCCGGTGTTGCCGGCGGGGTCGGTGAGGGTGACGCTGAACGTGAGCGTTCCGTCGGAGAGTGTGGACAGGCTGATTCCCGTAACCTGCTGGGTGGCCGAGGTGATGGTGCCGCTGCCGGTGACCGAGGTACCGCCGCCGCTGCTGGTCACCGTGTACGCGTAGGTCGCGCCGACCTCGGCCCCGGCAAAGGTGAAGCCGGTTGTCGATCCGTCGGCGGCGTTGATCGTGCTGTCGTTGGCCGTAATCGTGTATCCCGAGGGCACCGTCCGATCGAGGGTGGCCGTGGTCGTGACCGCCGCGCCAGTATTGCCGTCCGCGTCGGTCAGGGTGACGCTGAACGTGAGGGTCCCGTCGGAGAGCGACGACACGTTGATCCCGGTCACCTGCTGGCTGGCGGACGAGATCGTGCCGCTGCCGGTCACGGCCGTGCCTCCGCCGCTGCTGGTGACCGTGTAGTCGTAGGTTGCCCCGACCTCGGCCCCTGAGAACGTGAAACCGGCCGAAGATGCCTCGCTGGCGTTGATCGTGCTGTCGTTGGCCGTGATCGTGTAACCGGCCAGCGACGCGTCGACCTCCACCGTGGCGGTCGCCGTATTGCTGTCGTTGACGCCGTCGTTCACCACGATCGTGATCGTGCGGCTGCCGCCATGAGCCGACGAGGAAGTGTTGCTGTACTCGATGGTCGCCAGCACCTGCTCGTAAACCGACGGCGCGGCCGCTCCGGAAAGCGTCAGCACGCCATCGGCGTAGCTGGAGGAGAGCGAGGTGCCCGATGTGTCGGCCGAAAGGACCTCCGAGTCTCCGTCCTGTCGATTCGTGATCGTCGCCGTCAAGTGAGCCAACATGGGGCTATCCGCGTCGACCACCGTGGCATCGCTATCGACGATGGCGACCGACGAACTCCCCGCCGTATACGTGGTCGAGAAAGTGCTCGAAGAACCGGAAAGGCTCACGACCGGCTTGGCGTTGAGCTGCGACATGGTCGTTGAACCCGACGACGCGTTCGACAGGAACCAACGGAGGGAAATCATGTCGGGCCGCAATCCGCGCTCGCCGAAGTTGTACTCGGCGCCGGTTGCGCCCGACTCCAAGGTGACCTCGAACACGTCGACGCCGCCGGTGCGCGTGGCCGTGCCTCCGGACGAGCCCACCGTATCCGTGCCGTCGAGGAAATAGGCGAGTTCGACTTCCTGGATTCGATAGGTTCCCGCCGCCAGGCCCGAGAACGCGTACGAGCCGTCGGAGCCTGTGAGGACCGGCGACTTCCCGGTCACGTCGATCCAGTCGCTGCCGCTTTGCTGAAGCAGTCTGACCGGCACGCCGGGAATGCCGAGGTGGGCGCTGCCATCGGAGCGGGTACGCAGTCCGTCGTTGTTGTTATCGATGTAGACGAATCCCGACAGGCTGGCGGTGCCCGCCGAGAGCGAGGCGGTGTCGGTCGCCGAACTGAAGGCCGAAGTCCCGCCGTTGGTCGTCGTGTCGGCGGTGCTGCCGGCGGTGCCGCTGGTGGTATCCCAGGCCCGGTAGGTGATCGTCGGCGTTGCACCGCTGGTGCCGCTGGGCGTGTAGCGGAGCGAGGCGGTCGACGGCAGCAGCAAGGCCGAAGTCGTCGAGACCGTGCCGATGGACGTGAAGGTCGAGCCGTCGGTCGAATAAGCCCACGTGCCCGAACCGGTGACGCCGGTCACGGCGATTCCGCCCACCACGGCGCTCGTATCCGCGTCGGTGACCGTCGTGGTGCCCGTTCCGTTGTTGATGAACGTCGAGATGGCGATCGTCTTGGCCGTCGTTCCTTCGACGCTGCCGAGCGAGGGGCTGACGCTCGTCAGGATCGGCGCCGTGTTGTTGCCCGACACGGTGAGCGACGCCGTATCGGTGGCGGTGCTGAAGGCCGTGGCGGCGCCGTTGGTCGAGGTGTCGGCCGTGCTGCCGCTGGCGCCGCTCGTGGTGTCCCAGGCCCGATAAGTGATCGTCGCGGTTTCGTTGCTGCTGCCGGCAGGCGTGTAGCGCAGCGTGGCAGTGGCCGGCAGGAGCAAGGCCGAAGTCGCCGAAACCGTGCCGACGGAGGTGAAGGTCGAACCGTCGGTCGAGTAGGACCAGGTCCCGCTGCCGGTGACGCCGGTCAAGGCGATCCCGCCCACCACGGCGCTGGAGTCCGCGTCGGTGACGGTCGTTGTGCCCGTTCCGTTGTTGATGAACGTCGAGATCGCGACGGTCTTCACCGCGGTCAGTGCGGTGCTGCCCAGCGAAGGGCTGACGGCCGCGAGCACGGGGGCCGTGTTGGTGCCCGTCACCGAGAAGGAGGCGCTGTCCGTGGCGGTACTGAACGCTGTGCTGCCGCCGTTGGTCGTCGTGTCGGCCGTGCTGCCGCTGGTGCCAGTGGTGGTGTCCCAGGCCCGATAGGTGAAGGTCGGCGTCTCGCTGCTGCCGGTGGGGGTATAGCGCAGGCTGGCGGTCTTCGGTAGAAGTAACGCCGCGGTCGTGGAGACCGTGCCGATGGAGGTGAACGTCGAACCGTCGAGCGAGTAGGACCAAGTCCCGCTGCCCGTGACGCCGGTCAAGGCGATCCCGCCCACCACGGCGCCCGAGTCGGAGTCGGTGACGGTCGTCGTGCCCGTGCCGTTGTTGACGAGCGTCGACAGAGCAATCGTTTTGGCGGTGGTCAGGGCCGTGGTTCCCAAGGTGGGGCTGACCGCCGTGAGCACCGGAGCCGCGTTGTTACCGGTCACGGAAAGCGAAGCGGTATCGGTGGCCGTACTGAAGGCGGTGTAGCCGCCACTGGTCGTGGTGTCGACCTTATCCTCGTCGGCACCGCTGCTGACATCCCAGGCCCGGTAGGTGATCGTAGCCGTCTGGGCCCCCGAGCCGCTGGGGGTGAATCGCAAGGTGGCCGTGTCGGGCAAGAGCAATGCCGACGTGGAGGAGACCGTGCCGACGGAGGTGAACGTCGAGCCGTCGAGCGAGTAGGCCCAGGTGCCGCTGCCGGAAACGCCGACCAGGGCAATGCCACCCACCACGGCGGAGGTGTCCGCATCGGTGATCGTTGTCGTTCCTGCGCCATTGTTGATGAATTCGGCGAGGTCGATCGTCGCCGCCGTGCCGCTCTCCGTGCTGCCCAACGACGGAGCGGCGGCGGTGAGCACCGGGGCATTATTGACCGTCAATGAGGCGGTATCGGTGGACGCACTGAACCCGGTGCTGCCGCCTACGGCGTCCGTCTCCGTCAGATCGACCTGATCCCCCTCGGTGCCGGTCGCTGAATCCCAGGCCCGATACGTGATCGTGGCGATCTCGTCGATGCCCTCGGCTGGGGTGTAGCGGAGCCGGGCCGTCGACTTCAGCAACAGCGCCGCGTCTTCGCCGACCGCGGGGAGATCGTCGTAGGTCGTGCCGCCGTCCGTCGAGTATTCCCACGTTCCCTCGCCATAGGCGTCGACCAGGGCGATGCCTCCCAGGATCGTCCCGGAACTGGCCGCGGTGATGATGGTGCTGCCGGAGCCGTTGTTGATGAACGTGCCGCTGAGGCTGATCGTCTGCACGGTGCCGGTGGTGCCGCCCAGCGACGGATTGGCCGGGGTGAGCACGATCGCATCGGTGACGTTGTTTACCGTGAGCGAGGCGGTGTCCGTGGCGGTGCTGAACGCCGTGCTGCCGCCGACGGCACTGGAGGCGGAGAGATCGACCCGGCCGCCTTCGGTGCCGCTGGTCGAATCCCAGGCCCGGTAGGTAATCGTGGCCGTCTCGGCGCTCGAGCCGTTCGGCAGGTAACGCAGTTGCGTCTGCGGCCCCAACAGCAGCGCCGAGGCGGCGC
>CAZFKF010000037.1:0-13327 GCA_964518805.1 uncultured Planctomycetaceae bacterium
GCTCGCGGATCTTCCGGTCCCACGTATCCTTTCCCGTGCCGGCGAACACCGGATTACCTTCGTAGGGCGCGAAGCTCACCAGTTCGCGCGGAAACAACTTGCCCGCCGGATCGGCCACTTGCGCCTGCGCCCATCCGCCCGTAAGGACCAGGAGGATCGTCATTGTATGAAAGGAGTAAGTCACGTCCGACGCTCTTCGGTTTGCCTGTCTGGTTGTCTGTGCCGTCTCCGGCAGCAAGTTCTATCTCCCCTCTCCCGTGAGCGGGAGAGGGGGCAGGGGGTGAGGGCTGGCAGAATCCGTCTTGCGGACGCCAACCGTCCTCATCCCTTTTCCCTTTCCCGAAACGGGCAAGGCGCACTGTGTCTTAAGCCCAAGACGCACTGAACCAGACACGCTCCCAGGGACCGCCCTAGACGCGGAGGAACGTGCCCTTGCGATACATGTAGTACAGCACCAGCCAAAGCACGACCATGGTGCCGATCGGAGCGAGGGCCTCGCCGATCGCCGGCATTGGGCCGCCCAGGGTTCCGAAGTATCGGGCCAGCCCGCCCAGCAGGACGTTGGACACGTTCCTGAAGCTGCCCTGGAAGAGCCCCCAGGCCACGTAGGCGAAGATCGCGTTGGCGCCGATCACTTCAAACGGGAAGCCAATCCAGCGCTGGCCGAGCAGGTCGATGACGAGATAGAACAAAGCCAGCAGCAGGTAGCTCCATCCCGCGGCCCAAAGTACCATTGAACTGGTGAACAGATGCTTGATGATCGGGAACCGCCAGGCCCCGACCAGCGTGACGTTGCCCAGGGCATCGAGGTTGTCGAATCCTCCGGCCCAAAACCAACCCAAGGCCAGGCACAGGGCGCCAATCAGGACCAGCCACACGAATTTCATCCAGGCCGACCAGGCGGAGCGGAGCAGGTGCCCGGCCAGCGCGCCCAGGAGCACGGTGGCGGCGAAGCCCATGCCGCTCAACAGCCAGGTGTACGTGGTGCCGTCGCGGAACTGGCCCAGCACCTTCTCGTCGATGAACATGGCCAGGTTCGCCCTTTCGATCATCGTGCCCGCCGGGTAGTCGCCGAAAGGGACCAGGAGCATCAGCAGCCAGTACCCGACCAACAGCAGCAGCGTGACGATCACTTGCCCGAACACCGGCAGGTGCATCAGCAAGATCGACGCGACCAGGTAACCGACGGCGATGGCCTGGAGCGTGTTGGAAAAGATATGGACCCACTCCCGGTCGGCTTCCAGAAGATGTCCCTGAACGGCCATGCCCAGGACCCAGAGCACGAGCACGCGGCGGAGGACGCGCCAGTACATCGAGCGGGTCGAGTCGCCGCGCTCGCGGCGTTTGGCGAAGGCCATCGGCATGGCCGCGCCGACGATGAACAGAAACAGCGGCATGATCAGGTCCCAGGCGGAGAATCCCTCCCAACGCACGTGTTCGAGTTGGCCCTTAAGCCAGTCGGGCAGCGGCGAGACGAAGATCCCCAACACGGCGATCAGCAGTCCGTGACCGCCTACGATCCAGAACATGTCGAAGCCGCGCAGGGCGTCGATCGAGGCGATCCGGCCCGATGCCGGCGCCGACGAGGAAGCTGCAGAAGCGGAACCCATGGCAGGACCTCCTATAAGGTGTGCTGCCGATTATGATCCCGCCCCGGGGCCGGTGCAAGCGCGAAGCGGACAAAAAGACCGCCGCAATGACCAACCTGGCACTGGCGTCCGGCCCGTCGCGCGGTTATCCGGCAAGTCCTTGTCTTGCGGTTCCCTAGGCGTTGGACGTGGGAACGATGTCGATTTGCAGGGCCGGATCGGCCGCCGGCACGTGGCTCTCGGCGAGGCCCAACTCGCGGCGCACGATGTTGCACCCCTGGGCGATGGCCGAGGATTTGTAGAAGGCAATCTCGCGGTTGCAGCCCTGGCGTCCGAAGCCGCAATCGCTGGAGACGACGAGCCGCTCGGGAGGAATGTACTTGAGGGCTTTGCGGATTTCGGCGGCCACATCCTCGGGCCGGTCGGCCTGCAGCGTGCGGTGGCTCACGGCCCCGATGCAGATCTTCTTCTTCAGGTCGCCTTTGAACCGCTCGAACAGCTCGATGTCCTTGAAATCGCGGTCCTTCATCTCCACGGTCCACACGTCGCCCTTGGCCGCTTCGAGGTACAGCTCGATCGAGGCCGCGTAGCTCGTGTCCTCGCGCACGCGCTGCATGTTGGGGTTGCCCCAGCAGGTGTGGATCCAAAGCTCGACGTCGTCCAGGCCCTCCACCTCGCGGTTGTAAGCCTCGATCATGAATTTCGTCTCGCTATGGTCTTTTCCAAACGTGTTGGCCATGAAGTGAAAGCACGGCTCCTCGACCTGGATGCACTTGCAGCCGGCGTCGCGCAGGGCCAGCAGTTCCTTGTTCATGGCCACGGCCAGGTCCCAAATCACCTCGCGCTTGTCCTTGTACTTCGGCGTGTGGATGTCGAGGAAGAGGCTCATCACCTGGGAACAGCAAGTGCCGAAACGCACGGGCTTGCGCGACTTGGCCTGGGCCATGCGCCAGATCTTGGCGTAGTCCAACGGCCGGTGCTCGATCTTGTCGGTCACGCGGGGCCAGCGCCAGCCCGTATAGATCTCGTGCAACAGCGTGCCGGGGGGATACTTGAGCCACTCGGACCGGGTCTCTTCAGCCTGAAGATAGTCGCCTTCGAGTCCGGCCCAGCGCTGGAGCGGATAGTGGTGCCAGGACCTTCCGGCCAGGTCTTCGTCGCAGTGGTAGTCGCCGTGGGTGAGGATGTCCAATCCGGCCCGCTCTTCGTCGCTGACCACAACGGCCAGGGCGTCCTGAAACTTCTCGCGGAAGCGGACGTCCAGCATGCAGGTGTCCAAGGGTTTGCCCCACATGCACACGTCGAACCAGCGGGGGCGGGGCCAGGAGCCGGTGATGGTGCTGGGAAGCAAGAGATCGGCCGTCGCGGTGAACATGCGCGCACCCTCCCGTGAGGCGGTGGTTGAAGGCAAAACGATTTCGCGGGAATCGTAGGCGCGCCGTGCCAGGCAGTCAATACACAAGCGAGAGAGACGGAGACAGGCTGTGGCGCCACACGTCCGGAATTCTCTTAGCGGCCCTTCCTGTGCGTCTTGACGAAGGCAATTGCACGAGCGAGGAAGGAAGCAGCGAACTTCTGAAAGGAAAGCTCATCCGAGGGCTCTCGATACTCGCCCTTCAGCCTCCCGGCTTCCGTTCCATGAGGATGAATTCAATGTCGTTCTTGATGGTCGTAGCACCGTTTCCTGACTTCGTCCAGTTCCTAAAGGAACTCCCGATAGTCGCCAACGTGCCCTAGCTGTCCCTTGGTATCCCGATACTCTTTCAACGTCCAATAGGGTGGGGAGGAAAGGACCAAGTGGACAGACTCCGCATCGAGCTTCATGCCGCGAGCGTCGCCTAATCGCAACTCGTGGGAGGTCGGAATCTGTTGAACCGCCGCTTGGATCTCGGAAAGCAGTCTCCGGTCCTTGGCGATCGCAGGAAATGCGGTCTGCGGATCCCCGAGGGATCGCAACTCGGCGGGGACGAAGTCCTCCATTCGATAGGGCAGAGCGTCCTTGATCTTCACGTCCGTTTCTTCCCGGGACGATAGCTTGCTTGGTATTGGGACAATTCTACCGCATCAGGGGTAGGACGCCGCTACTGTGCCCGCATGACCTCGACCAGCGCCGCCACGTTTTCCGCGGGGATGTCGCCGGGCATGTCGTGCGAAGGGGCGAGGATGAAGCCGCCGCCGCGTCCCACGTGGTCGATCAGGCGCCGGGCCTCATCGCGGACCTCCTGCGGCGTGCCGAAGGGGAGCACCTTCTGGATGCTCATGCCGCCGTAGAAAGATAGCCGGTCGCCGAACCGGCCCTTGATTTCGATCGGGTCCATCACCTCGGGCTGGAACGGATTGAACACGTCGAGCCCCGCTTCAATCAGCTCGGGGAAAAGCTCCTGGACCTTGCCGCAGCAATGGATCATCACCGCCTTGCCGGCCCGCTTCACCGCGCCGTAGAGCACCGCGATCCGCGGCTTGATGAATCGCCGCCACAGGCGGGCGCCGAACAACAGGCCGTTCTGCTGCCCCCAATCGTCGCCGAAGAGGATCGCGTCGATGTCGTACTTGACCGACTCTTCGATGATGCCCAGGTCGAACTCGACAATCGCGTCGAGCAACTCATCCACGAATTCGGGGGCTTCGAGCATGTCGACCATCAACTCCGGCATCCCCCGCAGGCTCCACGCCCGCTCGAACAGCGAAAACGACACGCTCACGTAACGGAACCGGTTGGCGTGTTCGGCGATGAAGCCGGGCAGGGCCTCGTAGCGTCCCGGATCGTGCGGATCGGGAAAGCGGTATCCGGTGAGCGAGCGATCTTTGAGCTGATAATCCTCGACCACGCCGATGTCGCGGTCCACGGTCCGGTTCCAAACCACGCCGAAATCGTCGCGGAAGTGGCCGGGCCGGATCTCCTGGAGCCCCTCGGGCGCCCGAGGCCGGTACTTGGCCAGATGGTTGCCGAGCACATCGTCGAGTTGCGACGTCCCGTAATAGGCTTCGAGTTTCTGACGCGCGGGTGCCGTGCAGCCGATGTGCCAGGGGACACAATCCGGCTCTCGATGACGAATCGCTTGCCAAACGCGCTCGCGTGGAGTGATGCTGGTCATGGCAGTTCGATCCTCACGGACAAGATCTTCGTTCCCCTCTCGCGTTGGACGGGAGAGGGGAGATAGCGCTCGTTGGACGACACGGCGCAGTCATCGGCCGACTACGCACTACACGCTGCATTCCTGCACCTCGACCGTCAGCAGAGACCTGCGGTGCGGGCCGCTTCTTCTGCGCTCTTGCCGTCGTGGATCACCGCCTTGAATGCCTCGACGGCTGCGGTGATCTGGGTGAACCCCCAGACGTTGCGCCCGATGGTGGCGCCCCGGGCCCCGCTCTGGACCACTTCGGCCATCATGCGGAGGGCCGCCGGGAGCGTGTCCGCCTTGGGGCCGCCGGCGGCCACGACCGGCGCCGGGCAGTCGGCCACGATCTGTCCGTACGCCCGCACGTCGCCGCAGTAGGGGGTCTTGACCACGTCCACGCCCACCTCCAACGCACAGCGCACGGCCCAGGCAATGTCCTCCGGGGCGAACGAGATCTTGTTCTCCTTGTCGCGCGGATAGATGTGGCAGATCACCGGCATCTCGAAGCGGACCGCCTCGCGCACGCAGTCGGCCACTACGCGGAGATGCTGGGCCTCGGTGGCGCCGCGCACAAAGGCCGCCACGGCAAAGCCGTCGGCCCCCAAACGCACCGCGTCTTCGGGCGTGGCCACTTGCTCGCGGGCCGATTCGTCGGGCCGGGCCGTGGTGCTCTGGAGGATCATGGGCAGCCGGCCCGCGTACGGCACCCACGCCGAGGCCGCGATCCCCTTGTGCATGGTCACCGCGTCGGGCCGGCCGGCAACGATGGCCGCCAATGTCGGCTG
The DNA here is from genome assembly GCA_964518805.1 of uncultured Planctomycetaceae bacterium. Lineage (GTDB taxonomy): Bacteria > Planctomycetota > Planctomycetia > Pirellulales > Thermoguttaceae > CALFBP01. The sequence continues at coordinate 5,494 of CAZFKF010000037.1, forward strand.
AAGCCGCCGCAACCCATCCGGCAGGCCGTGCCCGTAGCCGATGAAATGATCGACCGCCACCGAACACAACCGCCCGCTGGAATGCGAGAAGATGCGGTTCATCCGCACCAGTTTTCCGACGTTCATTCGTGTCTCCTAGCGTTTGGATGAACCACAGCGGACGCAGGCGACACGGAGACGACAAGAGAGATCTCTCGCGATGAGTTCTTCGCTTCCTCCGTGCCCTCCGCGTCCTCCGTGGTGAAGAGTCTCTTGATGGTCCCTACGCGTTTCGGCCCATTGTGCGGGCCTTTTCCAAGATCTGCGGACGCGCCTCCTCCATGATCTCGCGCACGTCCTCGTAACGGATCGTCCGCTCCTCAAAAGTCCGCCGCTCCAACGCCCCCAGGAACCGGGCCTCGAATTCCTTGAGATTGAACCCGTAAATGTGGTAACTGTCGGCCATGTGGCAGTAGCGGCCGATGCCCACGGGCTGTCCGCTCAACTCGGCGATTCGGGCAGCGATCCTCTGCTGCAATTGCACCAGGGCGAAGATGTTCATCATTGCCGCCTTGTAGGCGTCGTTCGAGCGAAAACGGACGTTCATGCTCAACAATCGCCGGTCGCCCTCTGTGGTGATCCGGCACCAGACACTTTGCAGGCAGGCCGGATCGTAGCACGAGCGATCTTCCCACACCTTCCAGGTGATCGCCTGGGCCCGGCGCGTGTGCGGGGTTTCGGCCAACCGCTGGGCAATGTGTTCGATTTGATCGATGGCTCCGATCGACGGCACCTCGTACCCGAACAGCCGCTGGTGGTACGTATATTCCCATCGCGTGTCGTGCGGGTCGCCGGGATCGCGGACCAGGTGGTCTTTGATCCCCTCGCAGACCTCCATCACGTACTCTTGGAGGTCCTCGAACCCGCCGGGGAAGTCGCGATGGATCATCGGCTCGGCCAGCGGTTCGTCGACCGTGATGACCATCGTGGCGTCCCGGCTGGGGGGATCGCCAGGTTTGTCGTACTGGGTGGTCAGTTCAGCCCCGTCTCGAAACAGGGCAATCAGCGAATTCTCCCACGCCCGGGCAATGCAATCGCCTTCCGCATGGAGTACGGGGATCCCACTCATGAGTTCATGGCTTCCGGATAGATACCAGCGGCACCGCGCACCGATTCCCTGCGGCGCGGAGCCTCATTTTCCGGCCGGGTGTTGGGCGACGCAAGAGGAGACGCCCCACAGCACCCCAGATTCCCGTCCGCATCGCGCCCCGGCCGGGTTCGTCGTCTGGGTGGGCGATTATTTACGCAAGGTGGCCTTGATTGGGGGGACGACCGAGGCAAGCCCTTGTCTTTCCCACTTTCCCTTATTCCCATATTTCCTTGAATTACGGGCACTTCATTCCGCTGAATCGACGCGAAATTTGCAGTGCTGCGCGAGTCGGTATTGCTTCTCTGACGACTCCTCCGCGGATAGACTTCTTCAAGCATTACCTTCCGGGCCCGCGACGCACTCCAAGCCTCTGATCCGCAACTCCGAATCCCTCCTCCAATGGCACGCATCGTCCTAGCCATGTCCGGCGGTGTCGACAGCAGCGTGGCCGCATGGCTGTTGCGCCAGCAGGGGCACGATGTGATCGGCCTATTCATGCGGCACGGAATTGAGAGGGGAGACAGAGGCGAGGGCCAGACGTTGCAGATCGGCGGCGATACCGCCCAACCGCAGGATTTGGCATCGTGTTCCCTCGCCCCTCACCCCGCACTCCTTTCCCCTCTTTTATCCACCGTCCCCAGCCCCCAACCCTCAGCGCCGACTCGCAAGCAGGGCTGCTGCACTGCCGCCGATGCGGCCGACGCCCGGCGCGTGGCCGAGATGCTCGGCATTCCGTTCTATGCGGTGAACTTCGAGGAGGAGTTCGGGCGGATCGTCGATTACTTCGTCGACGAATACACGGCCGGACGCACGCCCAATCCGTGCATCATGTGCAATACCTGGCTGAAGTTCGGCAAGCTCTTCGAGTACGCCGACAGCGTGGGCGCCCAATATGTCGCCACCGGGCATTACGCCCGGATCGCGCCCGGCGGCGAAGGCCAAGGGCCGTCCCTGCTGCGCGGCCGCGATGCGAGCAAGGACCAGTCTTACGTGCTCTTCGGCGTGGCTCGTGAACGGTTGGAACGGCTTTGCCTGCCGGTGGGCGAGTATCGCAAGGAAGAAATCCGCCGCATGGCCGCCGATCTGGGGCTTCGCGTGGCCGAGAAGCCCGACAGCCAGGAGATATGCTTCGTGCCTGACCAGGACCACGCCAGCTTCGTTCGGCAGTCGCGGCCGCCAATGGACACCTCCGGCGACATCGTGACCACCGACGGCACGGTGGTCGGCCGCCACTCGGGCTTGGAGCAATTCACCGTGGGCCAGCGCAAAGGCTTAAAGGTTGCGTTCGGCGAGCGCCGTTACGTGGTCCGCCTGGAGCCCGGCAGCCGTCGCGTGGTGGTCGGCACGCTCGACGATCTGGCCCGCCGCGAACTGATCGCCGCGAACGCCAACTGGCTCGTCGATCTGCCGCAAGAACCGTTCGCCTGCCGGGTGAAGATCCGCTATCGCAGCGCGGCGATAGCGGCCACCGTCGAGCCGCTGGGGGCAGAAGAGGTTGGGATGTTATCCCGCTTCCGGGTACTGTTCGACGAACCTTGCCGAGGGGTCGCCCCCGGGCAGGCCGCCGTCTGCTACGACGGCGACCGCGTCTTGGGAGGCGGATGGATCGAATAACCGGTCGCCGTCCGCTGCCGACATCCTGCAAAAAGCTCTGTAGCGTTTCCCCTGTCCAGGGGTTTGGCAAACCGCACACCGCAAAGGATGATCGATCGCTGGAAGGCCAGCAACACGGTTGCGCGGCACGTCGCCGCGCTTCCCGAGCCGCGATATCGGCATGACAGCGGCATGCAAGCGCCCCGCACCGCGGCGACCCTCCATAAGGGTGGGTGCCGACCTCTGGGACGGCGTGTTGTATCTTAATACATCAGCCAAGAAAGGGTCGCCATGGCATGGCATCACGTGTTGTGGGACCTTGAGCCTGGTGGCAACGCGGAGCATGTGGCTGAGCATGGGCTGGAGTTGGACGAGGTTGAGCACGTCTTGAGATATCCCGAAGATCACGGCGTGAGCCGCAGCAGTGGGCGGCCCATCGTGTTCGGACACGGTCCCTCCGGCGAATACATCGCAGTCGTCTATAGGGACTGGACGAGGACACCGTGTACCCAGTGACCGCCTATATCGAGGAATGACCATGGGGCAAGACGAAGCGGACAGACTGACGAAACGACTATCGGAGATGGCGTCGCGCAAGATGGGCCGTCTTCCCGACGAAAAGCGCGCGGAGCATGCCAGGGTCATCGAGCAGGTCGAGGAGGAGTTGGGAGACCGAATCAAGACGGCAAGCCCCGCGCGGATTGCCCTTGCGAAACTGAACCTTGCGCGCCTGCGTGAAGGCGTTAGCCTGGGCGAGATGGCCCAGAGGACTGGAATCGACCGCGGCAATCTGAGCCGACTGGAAAATAGCGCCGAGAACGTCGAACTGAACACGCTTTCGCGATTGGCCGACGCGCTCGGTTACGACGTCGTCGTCGACCTCAGGAAACGAGGTTAGTCCCTGGCCGTGAACATGCCACGCGCTCGAACTACGGTCGAATCACACAGGCTCACACCTTCACGGCCTCCGCGCCGGACCGCTCGAACAGGGCCTCGTAACGATCGCCTTGGATCGAAAGCGACGCGTGCGGCTTCGCCGAGTTATTGAAGAGGTGGGAATACTGGGCCACAGCGGCTTGCGGGTCGCGGGCGTAAGCCTGCTGGAAGGCGACCGCCTCGCGTGCCGCCCCGACGATTTCGCTTAAGCCGCTGAACTTGGCGAATTGGTCGCGGAGGCTCGGATCGTCGCGGAACAGCTTTTCGATTTCCGCGCTCTGCGGATTGCCGCTGGTCTCGACCACCTGGCCGTCGGCGCCGATCTGCAATCGGATCTCGCGCGACGTGTCGATCCCGTTGGCCGCGAACAGTCTCTGCAACCTGGCCTGAACCGCCGCTTGGGCCCGATCCTGCGCGTCCTCCAGGTCTTCGATCGCGATCGAGTCTCCCGAACCGGCCAGGCCGAAGAGCGACGAAAGGCCGGGAAGCGAAGACGCTGCCTGGCCTTCGGCCGACAGAGTCAAGATGTCGCCCGACGAATTGGCTCCGGCCTCGAACGATTGTTGGCCGGATTCCGCGCGACACCGCTGGGCCGTTTGGCCGGCCAGAAGACTCACATACCTCCCCACGCTTGGAATCGCCGACAGGCTCACCTTCGCCCCCCTTTGGCAGATGCCTCGCAAGCGAAGTCCTCTGCCACCGGTCCGAAGGACCGCTTGTCAAGCCGCCCCTCGTTCCGACCGGCAAGAGAAATCGCTTGCGCGTTTACCCAAATTGACACACCGGACCACCCGGGAATCCCATCCTCCCGATGGGATCGGAATTCGGCCTGGCAAACTGTAGCGAAAGAGGGGATTGTGCGGGCAGGATCCGAACCGGGCCGGGCGGTCGGGCAAGCCCGGCGGCTAGCGGATTTCGACTTCGTACCAGACGGTCTTGTGCTCGGGACCGAGGGTGAGAACCGCTTTGCCGTCGCTTTCGGCGACAGCCACGGAGGCGCGGCGGTTGCCGGATTCGTCAAGCGGATAGAAGTGGACTCTCCCGGATTCGGCCGGCAGGGAGATCTTGGCCGGGACGCCTTCGCAGAGGATAGGCTCTCGGCCCCACCGGTTGCGCAGGGTGACGCGATTGCCGCCGAGCTTTTCCAGGGTCGCGTCGGAGTTCTGCTCCCAGCCGGTGGCGGCGATGAGGATGCGGCCTGGCTTGTCAAACCCGTCGCCGTCGATCAGTGCCATCGACACGGTGGCCCAATCCTGCCGCGTGTTGCCGATCTTCAGAGTCACCTCGCCCAAGTCGAAGGTCCGCCCGCGCACGAAGCCGGTGAAGAGCTTGGTCCGCGGGGTGTTGGCGGTGAAGTACCCGGCGTTCTGCAGAGAAACGTCCCAGCGAAGCTGGCCCGTGTCGGACTGAAAGACCGCGGTTTTCTCAGCGACTTTGGGGAAGTGCTTCTCTTTCGGGTCTTCCTGGCCGGTCAAGTCCAAGGCGATTCGGTGCACCAGCGACCAGCGCGGGTCGAGGCCCAATTGCCCGGTGGTGAGCGTCCACGCACTGCGGGTCTGGTGCAGCGTGCGGCGTTCGGCATCGCGGCCCAGGGGCACGGCGACGAGCTTCTTGGCCTCGGCGGCGTCGCCGCGAAGGAACAAAGCGGCGCAGGCCGGCATGTGGGCCATCTTGGCCGTGTCACTCTTGATGTCGAAGAAGCCCTCGATCGTGCGGGGCTCAAAGTTCGTGTTGTGGCAGTAGGCGAAGGAGTAGATCGCGCTCCAGCCCTGGAAGCTGCCGAAGGCCGCGATCATGGGGAAACCCTCGGCCGCGTACGTGATCGGCTGCGGGTGGTTGTACTCGCTGACCGTGTAAGCCTTGCCGGCCACGCGGGTCGCGGCCAGGCCGCCCAGCGTGCCGGCCGGATGGTTCACCAGGGCCTCGTTCTCGACGTACCAGTCCTGCGAGTCCCAGGGCCGGCCGGGGAAGGCCGGATGGTTCCAGCAGGAATGGGCGTCGACGTAACCCAGACGCGCCGGGAGGTGGGCCGGGCTGTAACCCATCTGCGTGCCCGCCACCAGCGGCTGGACCTTCAGGTCGTTCTTGAGGAAGCGACCCATGCCGCCCCAGTACTTGGCCTCGGTGTCCCAAAGGAAGTCGATGAAATCGTTGCGGGCCGGCTCGGTGAGATTCATTTCGCCGTGACGCAGGACAGGCACGGTGTCGTCTTCGAGCTTCTGGTCGGGCTCGACGCCCACCACGCCGCCGGTCCGCAGCGAGAAGTCCGCGAACTCGTACGTACCCGGCCCAAGGCCGCTGATCGAAATCCTCGCCTTCTCATCGTCGCGATTGACGAGGAAGGTGAAGCGGAACGGCTGCCATGCGGGCGAGAGGGCTGCGTTGGCATTGAAGCCGAGTTGCTCCCACGGCTCGTGCTGCATCATGCAGTTGAGGTGGACCTGGCGTTTGGCGTCCGAACGGCCTCGGAAGGAAAGCGTGTAGGGCACCCCCTTGCGCACGCCGAATCCGGCCTGGATGATCTGCGGATGCCAGGCCACTTCGCCTTGCCGGCGCACGACGACGCGCAGCATGCGGCGTCCTTCGTGCCCGCCCGCCTCGGACGACCAGGTCGCATCGGTCTTGGCGTCCTGCTCCAAGAACCACGCGTTTTCGGGCGGCTGGCGGAAATCGCCGTTGCGGAGCATCTCAGCGCCCAACGGCACAGCCTGGGCGTTCCAGGCCGCGCGGAGCGTTTTCGTGTCGCCATACTTGTGGCGAAGCCAGGCGTTCCAGAGCTTGCGGAAGGTGGTGGCATACGGATCGGGCAAACGATCGATGCCGCTCCATCCCCACGTGGCAAACAGGGCGTTCTCGTTATTGATCTCGACAAAGGCCACGGCCGGCTCCTCGGCGTAGGGCTTTCCGGTGTAGCGGTTCACGTGCGTCAGAAGATCGCGGGCGTACTGTTTCTGAAGCTCGATCATGCGCGGCTCGAAGTTGTCGAGCCCTTTGTCGAACTCGGGCCGCTCGGCCCGGCCCGAAAAGCCTTCGGCCTCGTCCAGCCAGCGCGACACGTGCAAGTTCAGGTTCGTGTAGACGCCGTGCTGCTTGAGCTGAAAGACGAGATAGTCCAGCTTTTCGAGCTGCTGGGGGTTGAGCGTGAGCTTGTTGGGGCTTCCCTTGAAGATCGAGTACATGTCCATGTGGTGCATGCGCACGCAATTGATGCCCAACCGGGCGAGCCGGGCGGCCACACGCTCGGCCTGCTGCTTCTCGGGGAAGCAGCCGTCGAAGCAGATATTGGTGGCCCAGAAGCGGATCGGCCCGGCGTCGGTCACGAGCCTCGAATCCTCCTCGCGCACGAAGCCATTCTTGCCCGCCGGCCTCGCCAGCCACGCGGAGACATTCGTCACGTTGTCCGGGGCGTCGTAGGAGATCACGAAGGGGAAGAGCGGTTCTTCGGCTGACAACGCAAAGCCGGCCGCCGTAAAGACCAGGATGATCGACAGAGACGTGAGAGCCATTCTGCGCCGCGGCATGGCAAGTCCTTTCCTCGGTTGGGTGGCATGCCGTCACGCGGCCCTAGCCGCGGGTCGGCATGATGACGCTGCAACATGCCGACGCTGCGCGACGGCATGCCACACGGGCTGCTTGAATGTATACACGACTCCCTTACTGCTTGCCAACGCGATAGCAGAACACCCCCGGCTTGAGCGTCAAGGTAACCGTATCCCCTTCGCGCTCGACTGTCTGGCGATCGAGCAGGCGTCCGTCTTCGGCGACCGCCTCGGCGTGCGCCGGCTCGGGCAATGGCCACGGCAATGCGGCCCAGCGGATTCGCAAGACGGTTGCCTTTCGCGATTCCGGAAGCGGCGTGACCACGAGCGTGCCTTGTTCGCAGGACAATCGGCAGGCGCCGGCCGTGGCCGCCGCTCCGAAGTCGATCACCTTGCCATCGGGATTCTGCCGTGCCGCAAGCGAATTCGGTTCGGCCTTGCGGGGCGTCCAGGCAACGCCGGTCACGCGCTCGCCGTCGCCCTGCAAGCGGATCGTGCCGAGGCGGACCCGGTGCGTGCGATCGTCGGGGCCCGAGAGCATCAAACGCTCGCCCGTCTTCGGGTTGTAGACGCCGGCGCGCAGTTCGTACGCTCCGCCGGCCTTCAACTCCTTGGGAAGCCAACCACGGACCGGCGC
>CAZFKF010000038.1:0-13270 GCA_964518805.1 uncultured Planctomycetaceae bacterium
GCTTCGGTGTAGGGCTGTTTGCAATGGGCTTACAGGGAAATTGGCTGATGGGAGTGGGCGCGAGATCGCCACATTGTCGTGAGTACCTCGGACTGGCGCAACCGGTCCGATCAACCGCGAGCGGGAGGACAGAACGATGGATTATAGCCGAATTCAGCGAAGGACCAATCGACGGTCATTCTTGGAACGACTTGCCGTGGCCGGCGCGGGAGCGATTGCCGCGCCGCTGGTGATTCCATCTCGGGCGTGGGGCGCTCAGTCTCCCGGCAATCGACTCAACGTCGCTGCCGTGGGAACTGGCGGGCGATGCTGTGCCTTGATGACCGAAATCCTGCGCCAGGGCGAAAACCTCGTGGCCCTGTGCGACGTCGATCGGCGCCAGTTGGCCGGTGCTCGCAAAGCCGTCGCCAGTCAGGTCGAGGGCGGCGACTCGGCCATGAAGAAGGCCTTGGAGTTCGACGACTATCGGAAGCTGCTCGACGCCGGGAAATCCATCGATGCCGTGGTGATCGCCGTCGGTTCGCGTTGGCACGCGCCGATCTCGGTCCGGGCCATGAAAGCCGGCAAGCACGTCTACTGCGAGAAGCCGCTGGTCCGCACCATTGCCGAGGCCCGCGAACTGATCGACCTTACGCCGCGGTGCAAGGTCGCCACGCAGATGGGCACCCAGGGCACCAGCAGCAAGGCATTCCGCCGCACGGTCGAGATCATTCAGGCGGGCGTGCTTGGCCCCATCGAGCGGGTCTATCTGTGGTCGGACTACTGCGGCAAATTCCCGCCGAGCCACGATCGTCCGGCGGGCGAAGACCCGATTCCAGACGGCCTGAACTGGGATTTCTGGCTCGGGCCCGCGCCGTGGCGGCCGTTCAAGGCGGGCGTCTATCTGCCCGGCTGCATCGCCGCACAGAACTGGCTCGACCTATGCAACGGCATGCTGTCTGGACAGGGCGCACACACCTTCCAACTACCGGTCCGCGCGTTAAGACTCGGCCCGCCGGCCCGAGTCACCGCCATACTCCCCGAACCCGTCAAGGAAACGTACGTCTCACAAGGATGTTTCAGTTTTGAGTACCCCGCGCGCGATGGCTTGGCGCCAGTCACGCTCTGGTGGGGCGACGGCGGTACGTATCCGCCGGCGGAGGTCACCGAGAGTCTGAAAAGCCGCAGCAAGCAGCTCCCGAACACCGGCTGCCTGTTCGTCGGGCAGCGCGGACAGATCTACACCGACGGCTGGGGCGTCGCGGGCGTCATGAAACTCTCGGGCGACAAGCAATGGCGTGGCGTTCTGAATCACGAAGCCGTCCAATCGCTGCCGCTTACCATCCCTCGCCTGGCGCAAGACAACCACATGCAAGAGTGGTTCCAGGCGTGCAAAGGCGGCCCGGCCACGTACAACGGTCTCGTCATTGGAGCGCAGGTTTCCGAGGCCTACTTGCCGGGCATCTTGTCGCTGCGATTGGGCCGGCCCATCGAGTGGGACAGCGCCGGCATGAAGGTCCCCGGGGCGCCCGAAGCCGATCGTTGGATCCAGAAGTCCTACCGCATGAAGTGGCTTACCTGAGCCCTTCCGCCCGGTCATCTCGATGGAGTGTCGCGGCGTATCGATGCCGGGACGAGGGACGCGTCGATCGGGCCACGGCCCTCGCTCACTCGTTCTGCTCGCCGAGCACGTCGTTGAGCACTTCTTCGTTGACGAAGATGGGCAGCGTTGGGTGGCAGGTCACGGCCACGGCGATGGCGTCGGACGGACGGGCGTCGATCTCCACCAGTTCGCCCTGGTGACGCACGCGGAGCTTGGCGAAATAGGTATGGTCCCTCAACTCGCAGATCACCACGTCCTGGAATTCCGCCCCAAGGTTCTCGACGATGTTCACGATGAGGTCGTGCGTGAGCGGGCGGGGAGAGGATTCGCCGCGCACCCGGCGGTGGATGCTGGTCGCCTCGAAGATGCCGATCAGGATGGGAAACTGGCGCTCGCCGTCGATCTCCTTCAGGTAGATCACCTGGTTCTCATTGATCTCGCTGATGATGATCCTCGACAACTCCATCGGGACAGGCATGACCAGGTCCTCGCTCAGAAACTGTGCAAAAATCCTCTTGTCCAGTGGAGAAGAGCCCCCACAATCCGATTATAAGCCTTGATTTGGCGACGCCGGTAGGGGGTACGCGTGTTTCGCCCAGACCGTTGGTCCCCAAGGTTTCCGCCACGGGCGGGAAATCGCGGTGCTTCCCACGGCGACAGCGGCTTGGTACATTGCCGCGTCTGGCACTAGGATCGGACCCGAACGGTTCCAGCAAGAACCCGAATTGCCTTTTTGAGAACTCCCATGACGATTTCGCAACGACAGACGTTGGTCTTGGTCCTGCTTTCCGGAGCGTGCACGCTCAGCGTGCGGTGCGGCGAGACCGCGGAGCCTGCACAACCGGCCCAAGCGGCAACGGCAGGCTGGGACACGATGAGCGACACTTGGGTGGCGACCGACGCCCTGGGACGCCGCGTCCCGACGGCCGAAGATGTTGGGCCGCCGCGTCCCGGCCGGTTCCTCGGCATCTTCTATTTTCTCTGGCACGGCGCTCACGCGGTTGGCGGCCCGTACGACGTAACGAAGATCATCGCGCAGGATCCCCAGGCCATGTCGAAGAAAGACAGCCCGCTTTGGGGACCGATGCACGCCCCGCATCACTGGGGCGAATCGATCTTCGGCTATTATCTGACCGACGACGCGGGCGTGCTCCGCAAGCACGCCCAGATGCTCGGCGACGCGGGCGTCGACACGCTCATCTTCGACGTGACCAATCAGATCACCTACAAGCAATACTACATGGCCTTGCTGCGGGTGTTTTCCGAGGTGCGAGCGCAGGGCGGCAGCACGCCGCAGGTGGCCTTCCTTTGTCCGTTCGGGGATCCTGCCAAGGTCGTCGCCGAACTCTACAAGGACCTCTATGAACCCGGCCTGTTTGCCGATCTTTGGTTCCGTTGGGAGGGCAAGCCGCTGATTCTGGCCGACCCGGAACTCTTGGGTGGGTTCGAGGGCAACAGGCAGCACGACTACCCCGCCGAACTCACTGCAGGCCACACGCTGGGGCAATCGTTCGCGGTGACGCGGCCCGTCGAGAGCGTGGCCGGCTGCTTCCCGAACTGGGCCACCCAGGGCGCGGCCATGACGCTGACGCTCTACGCCAACGGCCCGGGCGGCAAGCCGATTGTCTCGAAACGGTTTGCCGACGTGGCGGACAATGCCTGGGCATCGTTGAAGTTCGATCCTCCGCTGCCGCGCGGAACCTATTATCTGGAGATGTCGCAACTCGCCGGAAAGATCGGCTGGTGGAGCCACAGGTCCGACATATGGCCGGGTGGCCAGGCGTTTGCCGACGGCAAGGTTGTCCCGGGCGACCGGACGTTCCGCGTGGCCCCGGTCGACGACCGGCACACGGCCATCCGCCGCTTCTTCACCTTCCGGGCGCCGCAGCCCGACTACTTCCGCGGACCCACCAAGCCCGACATGTGGAGCTGGCTCGAAGTGTATCCGCAGCACGTGTTCCTCAACGCGCGGGGCGAGAAGGAGCAGATGTCCGTGGGCGTCGCCCAGAACGCGGTCGGAGACCGGTTGGGCAGCATGAGCGAGCCCGGCGCCAAGGGAAGGAGCTTCCACCACGGGGCCACGGCCACCGAGCCGGGGGCTATTCTGCGCGGGTACAACGTCGCCGAGCAGTGGGAGCGAGCCCGGAAGGAGGACCCCAAGTTCATCTTCCTGACCGGCTGGAACGAGTGGTTCGCCGGCCGCTTCGACGAATTCCTCGGCGTACGCCAACCGGTGATGTTCGTCGACCAGTTCGACGAAGAGCACAGCCGCGATATCGAGCCGATGCGCGGCGGCCATGGCGACAACTATTACTACCAGATGGTCTCGTACATCCGCCGCTACAAAGGCGCCCGGTCGCTGCCGCCGGTCGCGCCATCGCCCATCCGCATCGACGGCCGGTTCGACGACTGGATGGCCGTCGGGCCCGAGTTTCGCGATACGATCGGCGATCCCGTGCGCCGCAACCATCCCGGCTACGCCACCGCGGGCCCGTACGTCAACGCCACGGGCCGGAACGATCTTGTCGCCGCCAAAGTGAGCTGCGACGCCGAGAACGTTTTTTTCTACGTGCGTACGCGTCAGCCGATCACGGCCCGCTCGGATCGAAACTGGATGCTCTTGTACCTCGATGTCGATCATAGCGCGGCCACCGGCTGGCTGGGATACGATTACGTGGTCAACCGCGAGCCTGCCCAGGCCGAAACGGCCACGCTGGAGCGAAACCTGGACGGATACCGCTGGGGCTCGCCGGTCCAAATCGCGTACCGCGTGCAAGGGAACGAGATGGAGCTGGCCGTTCCGCGGACCGCTCTCGGCCTGACCGCGTTGCCGGCTGCGGTGGACTTCAAATGGGCCGACAACGTCCAGCAGACTGGCGACGCCGGCGATTTCACTCTCAATGGAGATGTCGCCCCCAACGACCGCTTCAATTACCGGGCGATACTGAATCGACTCCCCTAGTTCCTGGATTGCCGCAGTCGGTGTGGCTGCGTCGTCGCGGCTTCCTCCGACGGTTTCTACTTCGTTGCGCCGGCGCGGTCGATCAGATCGCCCAATTGGCTGCGCCAGGCGTAGAGCTTTGCCGGGTCGCGCGAGTACTCAGTCATGCTCTTGACCAGTTCCGCGGGAACCGCCAGGGCGTTCTTCGCCTCGGCCAGCCACTGTCGTTCTGTTGCGGACAGGGCGATCCCTTTGGATTCACATTGCCGAGCCAGACGTTCGAGGTGCAGCACGTAGGCGTAGTCTTCCAGCCCATCGCGGAAGTTCTCCAGGCGAATGGTGGGCAATGGCGTGCCGCCCGGGCCGACGCAGGTCCACGATCCGTCGCCGTGATAGGTGGTCCAACTTCGCGGGTCCCAGTCGGTAAACGGGCCGGAGGTAACCGGTTGCCGCGAATTCCAGATGCTGATCTGGTAGTACAGGAAGCCGTCGGGCCGCTGCCGGGCCGTCATCGCCCCCATGAGGAGGCGACCCTCGATGGCCGGATACTCGATAAACATATTGGCATGCGGATGATGGGGACCGCAGCAGATGTACCACCATACGCGCTTACCCACCGCACGGGCCTTCGCCGCTTTGGCCGGATCGAAGCTGGGGGTCAGAGGGCAGAACGCGTCCATCGACTTGATCACCGAGTGCATGCCGTAACTCTGGTCATACGTGGTGGTCATGATGGAAACGCCGGGAAACTCGGACTTGAGGATCGCGGCAGCCTTCTCGACCTGTCCGAAGAGCTCCGCCGGAGCCTCATCGCACCCGTAAATGTAGGCGTGGTCCAGCAGGCGCAACTCCTTGGCCCTGGTGTAGGCCGCACGCAATCGTGGCAAGTGCTCGCTCTTCCACCTGTCGAGATCCTCGGGCTTTGGGCCGATGCCGCCGTAGTACCCAAGATTGAAGGGGCCCAACCGGCCCTGCTTCTTCAGGTGCGTCAAAACCTCGTAGTCCGGCATGCCGCGATGGTAGAGGCTGTCGTAGCTGATGTAGTAGTCGGCCAGGAAGTCCGCCCATCGCAGCTTGTGCTTTTTCCAGGCGTTCGGCGGATAATCTTCCGATTTGCGCCACTCGTCTTGCTGCTTCTGAGTTTGCGCAACGGCGTTGTCTTCGGGAGAAAACGTGATGGCCAGGGGCAGTGGGCTGCGATCAGGAAGCGCGAAGCTGCGCACGCGAACGACGAGCTCCAGCGCGACCGGCGCGGTCCCTTCGGCTGCGATTGTCAACGGGCCCCGATACACGCCGGCCGCCTGGTCCTTCGCAGCGCGAACGCGGACCCAGAACCCTTGCAGGTCGCCGGAGGCAATATCCACCGGGCCTTGGCCGGGAAGGATCGGGTCGGGCCACCAGCCAACGTGCGACGTGCCGTAGGGCGGGCGGGATTTGGTCTGGACATAGCCCACCACGTCGCATTCGATGTTCTTCCGAGGGAAGACCGCACCGCCGGGTGCTTTCAGATCGCTGGCTTGGACCGTCGCCTTGCGAAGTCCTCCGGCGGCGGGGAGCACGACGATTTGCACGCCTTCCTTTTCGTTGCGGGCCAGACTGAGTTCAATCTTTCGTGCCGCACTCAGCTCGAAGGCCGAGCCGCGCGGGAGGATCTTCTCCATCGAAGTGGCAATGCCCACCAACATGGCGTCCGACGGCAACCCGACCTCGGCGCATTGCCTCTGGAATCGCTGGATCGATGCCGTCCGATCGGCGCCCTCCGTCGACTCTCCCGCAAGCGCCGAGCACGAAGGCAGCAGGCACAACGCGAGCAATACTCCTGTCTTCATGGTTAGTCTCCCGAGATAACGGCTACTGCGGCTGGCTCACTGCGAAAACGAATGCTTTGGACAATCCCGACGCGGCCCTGGAGCGGGCCGTGCACGATGTTTGGCGCCAAGGGCAGGAAGCTTGAGTCGCGTCATGATCGTGCGCAGCGAGCCCCTTGAGATTCCGCGATTCGGCACTCCGCAACGAGGTCTATGGCATGGCCTGTCCCGTCCGGACGCCGAGCCCCCAGGAAAGAAAATGGCGGAGGTGAATGGGAATCGAACCCACCCAGGACCCTTGCGAGCCCCACACTGGTTTTGAAGACCAGGGGCACCACCAGGCACCATTCACCTCCAAGCCGTTACTAAGTAATGACTTGAGAAAACATGCTTTCGGGGGGCGCTTTCGCTTTGCTACCCGTTGTACCACCTGGTAGTAAAGCTGCCTCCGGCGGGGCTAATCGCCGGGGGCGGCACCCACTGACCCCTATCACAAGGAGTGGATGCCATGAAAGCCCAGTCTAACCTACCCCGGGGCTCCCGTAAAGCGAAGGTCTCCAGGCCCCCGAAGCCGTACCCCGACTTTCCGCTGACGCCGCACGCAAGCGGCAAGTGGATGAAGAATATACTGGGGGTGGTTGAAACGGGGACGCAGCTAGTTATGAGAGAATAGGCAGGACTGGTGCTTGCTCATTCGTCCAATACTAGCTGCGTCCCCGTGTCGATCCTCCCCGTCCCCCGTCTTCACCTCCAGCGTGTCTGGTCCGTGTGATTGAAAACCGCTCTCCTAGGCGACAGAATAGGGCCTATCGAATACCACTCTGTCCGACAGGGACGGGCTGGCGGCCCTGCCCAGGGAAACGAAAGGAGATGTGCCCATGGATATCCTCTGCGCGTCGATCTGTTACCGCGGGTTCGCTGACGACGAGGTGGTGGCCACCCTGGAGAACGCCCCGGCGATCGGCTATCGCTCCATGGAGATCCATGGGCCGATCACCTGGACCGTGCCCGCCGTAAGGGTCTTCGACCTCAAGGCCATGCAGGCCCGGGTGAAAGCGTCCGGCATGCGGTGCGCCGGCATTTACACGCCATGCTGGGGTGGGGCGAACGATCAGGAGGTCGCCGAGCGGGCTGAGGCCATCGCCGCCTGCGTCCGATTCGCCGAGGCCCTGGGCGCGGACCACGTGACCTCGACCGGCGCCTCGCCGAGAACCGAGCCAGGAGCGCTGGACCGGGTGCTCCGCTGCGTGCGCCTGGTGCTCGAACAGGTTTCGCCCCAGACCACGGTCAAGATGACCATCGAGCCCCACTACGGCAACGTGCTCCAAGAGGCCGAGGACTTCGACCGGGTGCTGGAGACCGTTCCCGATCCGCGCCTGGGAGTGTGTCTCGACACCGGGCATTTTCATTCCGCCGGAGTCGACAGCGCGGCGTTCATCCGCCGCCATGCCGGGCGGCTCTATTCGGTCCACCTGAAGGACCACGAGGGAACCGTATCCGTGGGCATCGGACGCGGCGAAATCGACCTGGCCGCAATCGTTGCGACGCTCCGCGAAGCGGGATACGATCGTGGCCTGACCGTCGAGTTGGAGGTTGAAGACCCGCAGAATCTGCCCAGGTACACGCAAGAGGCCTACGTGTATCTGAGCGGGCTGCTGGGACAGAAATTGTGAAGGAGAGGTCAGAGCGCGGAGAAACCGAGGTGACCTTCCGCATTCAGCAGTCGCAACTCGCCGCCCGCGAATTCCCCGGCCCCCAGTCCCCAGCCCCTACAAAGGACGCGCCATGAGCCATTCAACCGCAGGCATTCGCATGGGATGCCAAACGTACACATGGGAGATGCTCGGCCCAAAGTGGCAGGGCTCGCCCGACGACATCCTCGACGCCGTGGCGGCGGCGGGGTTCGCCGGGGTCGAATTCAGCAACAACATGATCGGCGATTATCTCGACCGGCCCGAGGCGTTCGAGAAGGCCCTCAAGAAGCGCAACCTGGCGTTCGCCGCCTACGCCTACGCAACCACCGGCTTCACGGACCCGGCGCGGACCGAAGAGGATCTGGCCGGGGCCGAAAAGGGCGTGCGATTCGCCGCCCACTTCGCGGCGCCGTTGTGCCTGGGGGGGCCTTCGAGCGCGTCGCACGACGATTACGACGCGAAATTCGCCCAGGCCTGTTCGCTGTACGGCAAGGTGGCCGAACTCGCCGCGCCGCGCGGCGTCACGGTGGCCCTTCATCCGCATTCGCATCACACGTCGTTGGTGCTCACGCCGGAGCAGTACGACCGGCTGCTGGCGGCGACGGAAGCGGCAGGCCTGATGTTCAATCCCGATACGGGCCACATGCTCCGCGGCGGACACGACCTGTTGGCCACCCTCGCAAAACATCACGCCCGCATCGTACACGTCCACATCAAGGACGTCGACACGGCGGGCCACTGGCAGCCGCTGGGCAAGGGAATCAGCGATCTTCCCGGGCTGTTGCGCTGGCTCGGGGAAACCGGCTATCGCGGTTGGGTGGTGACCGAGGAAGAGTCGGACGCGGTCTGGCAGGACGCTTCCCGGGCCATCGCCGACGATCGGCAATACCTGCGATCGATCGGCGTCTAGCCGCCGCCCTGACTATTCTCCCCTCTCCCGTTGGACGGGAGAGGGGCAGGGGGTGAGGGGATTTGCCGACGGAATCCCGTCGTCATTCAAGGAGTCGCAACGATGGAACCCCGATGGCTCTCGTTCTTCGCCGAAGGACGTCAACTGCAAGGTACGTTGGCTCTGCCCGACCGGCCCACCGGAAGGCCCCCCGTGGCCGTGCTCTGCCACGGGTTCGGCTCGTACGACGACGATCTCGGGGCGTTCGAGCGACTGGCCACTCTGCTCCTCCAGGCGGACCTGGCGTCTTTCCGCTTCAGCTTCTCGGGCAGCGACCCGTATCCGGACAAGGGGACCATCCGCCCGGCGAGCCAATGGGTCACGGACTGCCTGGCCGCCGTGCTCCGCGTGCGGCAGGAGCCGGACATCGACGGGGAGCGGGTCGGACTCTTGGGAATGAGCGTGGGTGGGGGAGTGGTCATCCAGGCGGCGGCGCTTTGCCCGCTGGTGCGCTGCGTCGTGGCGCTGGCGCCCGTGGCCGACGGACACGCCTGGCTCCGTCACCGCTGGCTGGCCACGCGGGGTGAGGCCGCGTGGGCCCAGTTCGTGGCCCAGGCCGAAGCGGACCAGGCAGCCGTGGTCCGTGGCGAGCCCAGCCGCACGGTGGCGCATTTCGACGTCCAGGCCCTGCCCGACGAGGAACAATGGAACCAGACCCTCCAGCGGTTCCCACGGCTGCTCAGCCACCTGACCCTGGCAAGCGTCTGGGACACGATCCGCTTCAAGCCGCTCTACTACACCCATGCAGTGACGCAGCCGCTGCGAATCGTCCACGGCGACGCCGACGAATCGGTCCCCTTGGAACAGGGTCGGTGGCTGTTTGAGAGGGCCGGGGGACAAAAGGAACTGTGCGTGATTCCGGGAGCCCCGCACTGCTGCTGGGAAACCCCGTTTGAAAACGACGTCCAGCGACTCAGTGTCGAATGGCTCCAGGAATGGCTTGCGGGCGCGTATTGACCGCGTTCGTTCAGCCCGAAGCCAACGGCGACGACGCGTTTTTCTGCAAATCCAAGTGAAAACGGGGCGACCCCTTCGTATTCCCTTACACTCCCAACCCGAACCTGGTGCTGTGATGTTGAATCCCCTGCGATTTCTCCCGGCGGCGTTTGTGGGGCTCATCTCCCTGTCCGGCGTTTCGTTCGCCGCCGAAAGTCCCGCCCCTCCCACGGTGCGAAACGGCGCCATCGTCCTGGAGAACACGGCATGCCGCCTGGAAATCGGCGCCGACGGCAAGCATCGGGCCTTGGTGAATCTGGCCGACGGGAAGGACTATGGCGAACCCGGCCAACCCTTCATGGTGGCGGGCCGAGGACAGCAGACGTGGGCTTCGTCCAAGGTCGAACTGGCCGGCCAGATCCTCACCGTGTCGTTCGCCCCCGGCAGCCTCCAGGTGAAAGCCAAGGTGGAAGTCCGGCCTCGTTACTTCACGCTTTCGATCGAGAGCGTTTCTGATCCGGGCATCGACTGGCTGCAGCTCTGTAACCTGCGGGTCAAGCCCAGCGAGCACGTCGGCGCCCTGGTCAATGCGGCGTGGGACAACCATTTCGCCGCCTGCGTGTTGGCCCTGAACGACCGCACCGATTGCGGCTCGCACGGCGTGCCCACGGCCCGGGCGTACCGTGAGTTCGGCATCGAAGGCGCGAAGGTGGCGATCGTGGGTGTGCCCACCGGCGGGCCCGATCCCTCGATCAAGCTGCTCGACGCCATCGAAATCGTCGAGTTGGAGCAAGGGCTGCCGCATCCAACGATCGACGGCGTTTGGATCAAGCGGGCCCCGCAGCGGTTCGCGTCGTACCTGATGATCGGCGGCATCAGCCACAAAAACGTGGACCAGGTGATCGAGTTCGCCAAGGGCGGCTTCGGCTGCGTGGAGCTGATGTGGTTCCGCTCGACTCCGACCTACGAGCCCGATCCGAGTTCGTTCCCCGGCGGACTGGCCGGGCTGAAAAAGGTCACGGACAAGATCCACGCCGCCGGGCTTCAGGTGGGCATGCACTGCATGCAGGGCATGGTCGGGTGGGGGCCCAAGGATGATCCCTATCTGGTGCCCATGGCCGATCCGCGCCTGCTCCAGGACCGCCACGCCACGCTCGCCGCGGCGCTGGATGTCAAAGCGACAACCCTTGCCGTCAAGGAGCCGCTTGCCGACTGGCCGCAAGACGGCGACCTCTACGTCGAAGGCGAGATCGTCCGCTACACAAAGCGAACCGCCAGCGGTTTCGCCGGTTGCCAGCGGGGACTGTACGGAACCACCGTCGCCGTGCACCGCGAGGGAACCCGCATCGGCCGCCTGATCAACTGTTTCCCCATCTGGGGATTCACGGTCTACTCGCCCGACATTCGTTCGACGATGATCGACGAGATTTGCGACCGCATCGCCCGGGTGTTCAACGAAGTGGGGGCCGACATGTCGTACTTCGACGGCGGCGAAGAGGTGGCTGTGCAGCCGCCCCACTGGCGCAATCAAGGGCGATTCGCCCTGGGGGTGCAGCGCCGACTCAAGAAGCCGGTCATTCTGGAAGGCAACGCCCTGTATACGCATCTGGCCTGGCACGTGATCAGCCGCGGCAGCCCCAGCTACGATCCGATCTACTTCGGCCGCCGCGCCTACACCCTGCGATTCAAAGGGCAGAATCCGGCCGGCTGGGCCAACAACCTGCTGACCGGCGACGTGGGTTGGTTCGCCCCGCACACGCACTCGCCGGTCACCGACGCGGTCACGCCCGACGAGGTCATGCTCCTTTGCCTCAAGGCTTTGGGTGGAAAGGCCCCCATCTCGTTTCACTCCGACGCGAACAACCTCTGGGCCAACAAGCGGATGCCCGAGATGCTCGACATCATCCGCACCTGCGACGAGTTGAAACGCCGCGATTATTTCACCGAGCAGGCGTGCGTTGAGTTGACGCGCCCCATGGCCGAACACGTCCTGGAGCGGACCGCGGGAGGCGATTGGGACTTGCGTCCTCTCCAGTTCGGGCCGCCCCGCGTGGTCGACGTCTCGCGAGGGTCATCGAATGCGTGGACGTTGAAGAACCCCTACAATCCTCAACCGCCGTGGCTCCGCGTCCGTGCCCGGACGGCCCTCGCGCCGGCCGGCGCCAAAGGGAACATCATGCTGGCCGACCCCGGCCGTGGCGTGTCTTTCAAGCCCGACGGCACAGCGTCACCTGAGCTGGTTCAGACCGTGGAGCCGTCGGCCGAAAAGACGCCGGGCGGCGGCCAGGCGTTCTGCTACCGGGCCGAGAACCGCGCCAAGACCGCCTCGGCCTGGACGCGATTGACGCTCGCCCTGCCCAAGCCGCTGGACCTGACCCGGCACCGGCGTCTGGGCCTGTGGATCCGCACCGAAGGCCGCGGCGGCCTTCTCAACGTCCAATTGAGTGCCGCCGATGCCCGCCGCGACCATTACATCCCGCTCGAATCCCGCGCTTGGACGTACGTGGTGCTCGATCCGCCCGAGGACGACCGCTTCTTCGACTTTGCGTGGCCGTATGGCTTCACCGACCTGATGTACACCTGCGCGAACGTCTACAGCGGCGTGAAGCACCTGCACCTGTACTACAACGGTCTGCCGGCCGGCGCGCAGGCAGCCTGCTGGATCGGCCGCATCGAGGCCCTCGAAGAACAGCCGCTGCCTCTGGCTTCACCGAGCCTGGAAGCGGGCGGGCAGAAGATCGCCTTCCCGGTCTCGCTCAAGCCCGACGAGTACCTGGAAATGGACTTCTCGGGCCGCTGCCGCCACTTCGATCCCAACGGGGCCGTGCTGGGCGAAGTGAAACCGCAAGGCGGGCTGCGCCTCGCCCCGGGCGATACCCCGGTGCGGTTCTCGTGCACAGTCGGCAACGCGACGTCACCCCGTGCAGAGGTGACGCTCTCGCTCCGCGGGGAACCGCTGGCTAATGCCCGGCGCCAGAAGTAGGAGCCGAACCGCATCTTCACCGTGATCTGTTGATCCTCAGGGAACTTCCCATGCACGACTCGAATTCCCGCTTATCGCGTCGCGACTTGTTGCGCGTGTCCGCGGCTGCCGCTTGCGGCCTCGCCGCCCGTTCGGTGCATTCGGAACCGACGGCCAGCGACTCGCAAGAAGGCTTCATCGACGCCCACGTGCACGTCTGGACGTCGGACACGCAGCGCTACCCGCTCGCTTCCGGTTACACCAAGGAGCAAATGGCCATCCCGAGTTTCACTCCGCAGGAGTTGTTTGCCCACGCCCGGCCGTGCGGAGTGCGGCGGGTCGTGCTCATCCAAATGAGCTACTACGGCTTCGATAATTCGTACATGCTCGACATGATA